>JAEULC010000089.1 GCA_016792605.1 Rhodospirillales bacterium | reverse complement strand
CGGCCATTCGACGATCCACCACGACGCGCCCAGCGTCGCGCGCACCGGCGTCACCGCGCTGTGGCCGGCCGGGCCGGACATCTGGTCGAACGCGGTGTTCTGCGGCTACCACAGCTTCAACGGCAATGGCGAGATGACCGGGACGATCTGGATCGCCGAGCAGGGCATGCTTGCCGGGCCGGTCTGCATCACCAACACGCATTCGGTCGGCGTGGTGCGCGACGCCATCGTCGCCTACGCGATCCGCGAAAAGACGGTGCAGCCCTGGCACCTGCCGGTGACGGCGGAGACCTATGACGGCTGGCTCAGCGACGCCGAGGCATTTCCGGTGCGCCAGGAACACGCCTTCGCCGCGCTGGAGAGCGCATCGGGCGGGCCGGTAGCCGAGGGCTGCGTCGGCGGCGGCACCGGCATGGTGTGCCACGAGTTCAAGGGCGGCATCGGCACGGCGTCGCGCGTCGTGACGACGGCCGGCACGGCCTACACGGTCGGCGCGCTGGTCCAGGCGAATTACGGCCAGCGCGACCTGCTGCGCGTGGACGGCGTGCCGGTGGGCCGGCTGATCGGCACCGACATCGTGCCGTCGCACCGCGACCTGCCGAACCCCTCGGGCGGCTCGATCATCGTGATCCTGGCGACCGACGCGCCGCTCTTGCCGATCCAGTGCCAGCGCCTGGCGCGGCGCGCGACGACGGGGCTCGCCTGGGTCGGCGGGATCGGCGCCAATTCGAGCGGCGACATCTTCCTCGCGTTTTCGACCGGCAACCGCGTGAAGCTGGGCCAGCCCATCGCCGACGTGAAGATGATCGCGCCCGACCAGATCACGCCCTTGTTCCAGGCCGCCGCCGAGGCGACCGAGGAAGCGATCCTCAACGCCATGACCATGGCGGTGACGACGACCGGCCGCCTGGGCCGCGTCGTCCACGAACTGCCGCTCGACCGCCTGCAGGCGGCGATGCGGCAGCACGGAAGGCGCTAGATCGCCGCCTTCACCCGCTCGTAGATCGCCTTGATCCGCGCCATGTCGCCCGGGCGGTGGCCCCAGTTCAATTTCAACTCGTCGCCCACCCGGCGTGGCAGGACGTGCAGGTGGAAGTGGAACACGGACTGCTCGGCTCCCCGGCCGTTGGCCTGCACCAGGTTGAGCCCGTCAGGGTTGAGCGCCTTCTGCACCGCCGCCGCGACGCGCTGCGCTGTCCGGGCCACCGCGCCCAGGAGTTCGGGCGGCATCGAATGTAAGTCTGGATGATGCGCCTTCGGGATCGCCAGCGCGTGGCCCTCGTTGCCGGGATTGATGTCCATGAAGGCGATGCTGTGCTCGTCCTCGTGGAGCTTGAAGCACGGGATCGTCCCCGCGACGATCTTGCAGAAGACGCAGTTGGGATCGCTGCTCACGGGCCTTGCCTCCGGTCAGAAGAACACCGGCTTGCCGGTGATCCAGGGGTGGACGAGGATCAGCAGAGCATAGAGCGCCAGCCCGCCCAGCAGGCGCTGCCAGCCGATCTCGGCTAGGGACAGGCGGGTCTGGCCGCGCAGGATGGCGGCGAAGGGCAGGATCGAGCTCGACAGCGCGATCGGCCCCCAGGCCGCGCCCAGGCGCCGCGCCACCTTGGCGTCAATCGACGGCATGCCGCCCAGCGCCAGCACCGCCATGCCGCCGAACAGCGTCAGGCTCGCGGCGTCGCCGTTGGCGATGCCGTGCGAGACCGCCCACAGCGTCACGCCCCACAGGAAGGGATGGCGGGTGATGCGCAGGATGCCCGTCACCGGCGTGGACGACTCGGCCGCGCGCTCGCCGCCGACCGCGGTCGGGCTGGGCGTCGACAGCCCGGCAACGACCAGGATGCAGGCGAAGGGCATGACCAGCACGGGAATGCCGCGGGTCCAGTGCGCGTCGGGCCAGACCATCACATAGGGCGCGGCGGCATAGGCCAGGATCACCCAGAGCAGCGTCACCGCCGAGAACAGCGAGAACACGCCGCGGAACCGGGCCTCGCCGCCGACCAGCTCGACCAGCATGGCGCGCAGCGGCGTGCCGGCGAACAGGATATGCCCGCCGACGAACGCGCATACCGCCAGGGAGAGGGTCGCCAGGCTGCCGCTCATGGTGTCGGCGGATCGCTATCGCTCATGGGCGGCGATTATCCGCAGGTCGCGCCGCCGAGGCTAGCGGCAAATCCGGCGGCTACAGGCTGGGCACCGGCACCCCGCGCTGGCGGCAGGCGGCGACCAGCGTGTTGCGCAGCAGGCACGCGATCGTCATCGGGCCGACGCCGCCCGGCACCGGGGTGATGGCGCCGGCGACCGCCCTGGCCTCCTCGAACGCCACGTCGCCGACCAGCCGGCCGTCCGGCAGGCGGTTGATGCCCACGTCGATCACGACCGCGCCCGGCTTCACCCAGTCGCCGCGCACCATCTCGGGCCGGCCCACGGCGGCGACCAGGATGTCGGCCCCGCGGCAGATCGCCGGCAGGTCGCGGCTCTTGGAATGCGCCACGGTGACGGTGCAGTCCTGGCCCAGCAGCAGCGCCGCCACCGGCTTGCCGACGATCATCGAGCGGCCGACCACGACCGCGTGCGCACCGGCGGGCTTGGGCATGGCCTGGCGCAGCAGCAGCATCGATCCCTGCGGCGTGCACGGCACCAGCCCGCCGCCCTGGCCCCAGAGCAGGCCGGTGTTGACGGCGTGGAACCCGTCCACGTCCTTGGCCGGGTTCATCGCGGCGATGATCGCGTCGGGGTTGATCTGCCTGGGCAGCGGCAGCTGCACCAGGATGCCGTGGACGTCGGGATCGCGGTTGAGCTTCTCGACCAGCGCCAGCACCTCGGCCTGGCTCGCCGTCGCCGGCAGGCGGTGCGCGGTGCTGTTCATGCCCGCGGCCTTGGTCTCGCGCTCCTTGCTGCCGACATAGACCTTGCTGGCCGGATCGTCGCCGACCAGCACCACGGTCAGCCCGGGGACCAGCCCGTGCTTCGCCTTCAGCCCGGCCACCGCCGCGGCCACGCTGGCGTTGGAGGCCTTGGCCGCGGCCTTGCCGTCGATCAGCTGTGCGCTCATCCCTGCTCCCCCAGAACGCGTTCGATCCGCGCCAGCAGATCGGGCGGATCCCCCGCCAGATGCACCAGCTTGGAGCGGTTGGTATGGCCAGATACGACGCTTACCGTCGTGCGCGGCAGGCCGAGCGCCTTCGCCAGCAGCTTCTCCAGCGCCGCGTTCGCCTTGCCGGCCTCGGGCGCGGCGGTCACCGCCACCTTCAGTGCCGGCCGGCCGGCATCGTCGGTGACGATGCCCAGGAGGCGGTCGGCGGAGGATTTCGGGGTCAGGCGCACGGCCAGGCGCAGCCCGCCGGAAACGGGGCTCGCGATCGTCGCCGACAAGACTAGCGCGGCCAGTATTCGGCCAGCAGCATCCGGACGAAATAGATGCCGAGCAGCAGGACGATGGGCGACAGGTCCAGCCCGCCGACCGAGGGCACGTAGCGCCGGATCGTGCCCAGGACCGGCTCGGTCAGCCGGTACAGCACCTCGCCGATCGTGCCGACGATCCGGTTATGCGTGTTGATGACGTTGAACGCCACCAGCCAGCTCAGGATCACCGAGGCGATGACGATCCAGGTGTAGATATCGAGGATGGTGTCGATCAGATAGTATAGCGATCGCATGGTTTAAACGCTTGTTTCCGGTATGAAATTCGGCCGCTACCCTAGCGAGGCGGCGGGCCCGGCGCAAGCCGTCCCGGCATCCGGAAGGTTGCTTGACACCCGCCCCCCCGATACCCATTATCCGGCCCCGTTCGCGGGCGCCCAACCGCCCGTATGCAAGATGTGGGGCTGTAGCTCAGTTGGGAGAGCGTCTCGTTCGCAATGAGAAGGTCAGCGGTTCGATTCCGCTCAGCTCCACCAT
>JAEULC010000057.1 GCA_016792605.1 Rhodospirillales bacterium | reverse complement strand
GTGCTGATCGAGGCGCAGGGCGGGCCCGAGCGGGCCGAGTTCAATCGCATCCGGCGCGAGCAGGGCCTGAAGGCCGCGCTGGAATGGAGGGATGCGCGCTTCAAGCGCTAGAGCCGCCGGGGGCGACGGCCCCGAATGGAGTGAACCGCATGAGTGACGACGAACTGCTGGTCCATCGCGAAGGCTATGTCGGCGTGGTCGAGTTCAACCGCCCGAAGCGCCAGAACGCGTTCACCTGGAAGATGTACGACCTGGTGTCCGACGCCATGGACCGGCACGAGGACGACGACGAGGTCCGCGTGATCGTGGTGCGCGGCGCTGGCCCGAGCTTCTCCTCGGGCTTCGACCTCGGCGAGCCGGTCGGCGCCGACCACGTGGCGAAGCAGAAGCAGATGACCCGGATCGCGCACCGGGCGCGCCTCAAGGTCTGGAACCAGCCGAAGCCGACCATCGCGCAGATCCACGGCTACTGCCTCGGCGGGGCGCACGACCTGGCGCTGGCCTGCGACTGCGCGATCGCTGCGGAGGACGCGAAGCTGGGCGTGCCGGAAATCCAGTTCGGCATGGGCTCGCCGTTCCTGCTGATGCCGTGGATCGTCGGCCTCCGGAAGACCAAGGAGCTGCTGCTGACCGGCAAGACGATCTCGGGAACGCAGGCGGCCGAGTACGGCATCGTCAACTACGCGGTTCCGCTCGACAAGCTGTCCGACCGGGTCCTGGAACTGGCGGAGGAGTTCGCGCAGGTGCCGCCGCCCGCGCTGATGCTGCAGAAGAAGGGCATCAACCGAGCGGTCGAGATGTCCGGCTTCTCGAACGCGGCGAATGCCTGGCTGGATCTCGCGGGCGTCGGGCGGCTGTGGAAGTCGCCGGAGGTCGAGGAGTTCAACGCGGTGGCGGCCAGGGACGGCATCAAGGCCGCCTTGCAATGGCGCAAGGCGAAATACGCCAAGAAGCCGAAGGCCGGACGATAGGCGGCGGACGCGGACCGCCATCGGCATTCGATACGGCGGCCGCGGCGCGCATACATAGGGGAACTGCGGAATTGTATTCGTCACTGGACTTGCCGATACTGTTCAACAGCGTCCGGCGCCGGTAAGGCGCGCGACGCGGGGCGGAGGTGGCAGTGGCAACTGCGGCATTGGCTCGGCCGGGATCGCGCAGCGATCTGCCAATCCTGCTGGCGCCGGTTTCCGCCCTGCTGGTGCTGGTCTTCTTCGTGCCGCTCTGCTTCGTGCTGTTCTACAGCGTCTATGACGGCGGCTTCACGACCAAGGCTTTCGTCAGCCTGGCGAAGAGCGGCCTGTTCATTCGGGTGCTGGGCACGTCGTTCGACATCGCGCTGTCGGCAACTTTGTTCAGCATCCTGCTCGGCTACCCGATCGCGCTGCACCTGTCGCGCCAGCCGCCGCGGCGCCGCGCGCTGCTCCTGATCCTCGTGCTGCTGCCATTCTGGACCAGCATCCTGGTCAAGAGCTTCGCCTTCTACGTGATCCTCGGCAACCAGGGCATCATCAACCAGGCGCTGCGGCTGGCGTTCGGCGACGCGGGCACGCTGAAGCTGCTGTTCAACCGGGTGGGCGTGATCGTCGGCATGGCCCACTTCCTGATCCCGTTCGTGGTGTTCCCGGTGCTGGCCAGCCTGCTGGCGCAGAATCCCGAGCTGCGCCGCGCGGCGCAGATCATGGGCGCGGGGCCGGTGCGCATCTTCCTGCGCATCACGCTGCCGCTGAGCATGCCCGGCGTCGTCGCCGGCGGGCTGATGTCGATGGTCATCTCGCTCGGCGTGTTCGTGACGCCCGCGCTGCTGGGCGGCAAGTCGGACATCATGATGGCCAACCTGATCGACTTCTACACCCGCGACACGCTCGACTGGAACACGGCGGCGGCGATCGCGGTCATCCTGCTGTCGCTTTCCGCCGTGCTGATCGCGCTTCTGAGCTGGGTGCGGCGCGACGAGGGAGTGGCATAGGGCGGCCATGACGACTTCCGACGAGCAACTCGGTCTGACACCCGGCGCGCGGATCTGGCGCCGAGCGCACTCGACCTTCGCGGCCTGTGTCTATTTCTTCCTGCTGATGCCCAGCCTGATCGTCGTGCCGATGTCGTTCGGCGACAAGCGCGAGATCATGTTTCCGCCGGCCAATTTCTCGCTGACGCTGTACCAGGAGTACTTCTTCGCCTCGACCTGGATGGCGACAACCCTGCAGAGCCTGAAGGTCGCGCTGGCCAGCGCCGCCATCTCGCTGGTCGTCGGTTTCCTCGCCGCCTACGCGCTGGTGCGCTACGACTTCCCGGGCAAGCGGCTCTTGAACCTGCTGCTGCTCAGCCCGATCCTCGTGCCGGTCATCATCGTGGCGCTGGGTACCTACCTCTATTTCTCGTCGCTGGGGATCACCGGCACGACGGCGGCGCTCGTCGTCGCGCACAGCGTGCACACGGTGCCGTTCGTGATCGTGACCTTGATGGCCGGCCTGCGGCACGTGGACCCGAACCTGGAGCGCGTGGCCGAGCTGATGGGCGCCAGCCGGATGACGGTGCTGCGCCGCGTGACGCTGCCGCTGCTGAAGCCGGCACTCTTCGCGGGCGCGATGTTCGCCTTCCTGATCTCGTTCGACGAGGTCGTGCTGTCCTGGTTCATCAGCAATACGCTGACACAGACCTTGCCGGTCAAGATGTACAGCAGCATCCAGTGGGAGGTGTCGCCGGTCATCGCGGCGGTTTCCACCATCCTGACGGTGCTGTCGTTGGTCGCCTGCCTGATCTCGGCGGCGATGCAGAAGCCGTCGTGACGTTTCGTTGTTTTTATCCAGCAAATAGGGAGGGGAGAATGACGGGAAAGCGGAAATTCAAGGAACTCTTGCTGTCGCGGCGCAAGCTGCTGGCCGGCGGCGCCAGCCTGGCGGCGGTCGGGCCGTTCGCGATCGTGCCCGGCCGGGCGCTGGGCGCGCAGCAGATCGTGTTCGTCGGCTACGGCGGCGCGAACCAGGACGCCTACGAGAAGCTGCAATGCGCGCAGTTCACCAAGGACACCGGCATCAAGGTCATCATGGCGTCGGGAGTCGACCTGGCCAAGCTCAAGGCCCAGGTCATGACCAAGAATGTCGAGTGGGACATGATGACGATGAGCAGCGGCCTGGCGGTCGGCGCCGAGCGCGAGGGGCTGCTGGAGAAGGTCGACTACTCGGTCGTGAAATGGCAGGACAGCATCCAGCCGAAGCGCGAGGCGACCTTCCCCTTCTACACCTACTGGGGCGGCGTGGCCTACGATCCCAAGCGCTTCACGGCAGACAAGGTGCCGAAGACCTGGGCCGATTTCTGGAACGCGGGCAAGTTCCCCGGCCGCCGCGGCCTGCGCGACCGCGCCGACGAGATGCTGGAAATCGCGTTGATGGCGGACGGGGTGGATCCGAAGAAGCTGTTCCCGCTCGACATCGACCGCGCGTTCAAGTCGCTCGACAAGATCAAGCCGCACGTCACGAAGTTCATCGCCCAGACGCCGCAGACGATCTCGCTGGTGCAGACCAACGAGATCGACTTCTCCTACGCCTTCGCGGGCCGCGTCGCCAACGCGCAGGCCCAGGGGCTGTCGATGGAATTCGTCAGCGCGCAGCCGCTGATCATCTCCACCTTCGTCGGCATTCCCAAGGGCACCAAGAACCGCGACGCGGCGATGAAGCTGATGTCCTACTTCGCCATGCCGGAGATGCAGGCGGCCTACGGCAACGCGCTGCCGGGCAACGGGCCGATCGCGCGCGCGGCGATCCCCCTGCTGTCGGGCAAGGCGAAGTCGATGCTGCCGAACCCCGACGACCCGCAGACCGCCTATGTCGACATGGACTGGTGGGCCGACAACTACGCCGAGGCGACCAAGCGGTTCAAGTCCTGGCTGCTCGGTTGATCCGCGGCGGCGAATGAGTCGGAACCGGGCGGCGGCGGCAAACGACGCGCCGCCGTCCGGCCCCGGGCGAAGGAGTCTGCCGTGAGAAGTCATGCGCGGGTGGTCGTGATCGGCGGCGGCATCGTCGGGTGCAGCCTGCTCTACAGGCTGGTCAAGCTCGGCTGGACCGACGCGGTGCTGGTCGAGAAGACCGAGCTGACGGCGGGCACGACCTGGCATTCCGCGGGCCACCTGATCCTGGTCGACGAAAGCCCGGCGATCGCGCGGCTGAACATCCTGAGCTGCCGGATGTACGAGGAGCTGGAGGCCGACACCGGCCTCAGCATCGGCCGGCACAAGGTCGGCAGCCTGCG
>JAEULC010000504.1 GCA_016792605.1 Rhodospirillales bacterium | reverse complement strand
CAGCTTGGGATAGGCGTCGCCCAGCCTTTCGAGCAACTCGTGGATCGTCCTGGCCTCAATGTCGCAGGCGCCCAGCCCGCCGGCCGCCGTCTTCATGGGGCCGGAGAGCTTGACCCTGGGCATCAGCGCTTCCGCTTTTTGACCGCCGCCGCTTCGTCGATCGCCTTCAGCACGCGCGGCGGCGACATCGGGAGCGCAGTCAGGCGGACGCCCGCCGCGTTCGACACCGCGTTGGCCACGGCGGCCAGCGGCGGCACGATCGAGGTCTCGCCAACGCCGCGCACGCCATAGGGGTGGCCCGGGTTCGGCACCTCGACGATCACCGTGTCGATCATCGGCAGGTCGGAGGCGACCGGGATGCGGTAGTCGAGGAAGCCGGGGTTCTGCAGCCGCCCGTCCTTGCCGTAGACGTATTCCTCGTTGATCGCCCAGCCGATCCCCTGAACGGCGCCGCCCTGGAACTGGCCCTCGACATAGCTCGGGTGGACCGCCTTGCCGGCGTCCTGGACCACCGTGTAGCGCTTGATCTGCACCCGGCCGGTCTCGGGATCGACCTCGGCATCGGTCAGGTGGACGGCGAAGCTGACCCCGGCGCCGTCGGCATTCACCTCGTAGTGACCGGCGATCGGGCCGCCGGTCTTGGCCGCCTTCTTGGCGATGGCGGCCAGCGACAGCGGCTCGAAATTGCCGGCGTTCGATCCCGCCGGCTTGGCGTAGCCGTTCTCCCACACCACCGCCTCGGGGCTGATGCCCCACATCTTGGCGGCGCGGGCGCACAGCTTGCCGATGGCGTCGCGCGCGGCCTGGATGGTCGCGAGCCCGGTCGAGAAGGTGACGCGGCTGCCCTCGGAGATGTCGTTGTGGCCGAGCGAGCTGGTGTCGGCCACGATCGCGCGCACCTTGTCGTAGGGAATGCCCAGCTCCTCGGCCGCGATCAGGCACATTGACGCCCGCGACCCGCCGATGTCCGGCGTGCCGACGGCCAGCGCCACCGTGCCATCGACACCGATGTTCAGCGATACGCAGGTCTGTCCGCCGAAGTTGAACCAGAAGCCGGCGGCGATGCCGCGGCCCTGGTTCGGTCCCAGCTTCGCGGTGTAGTGCGGATGCTTGCGCGCCGCTTCCAGGCAGGCGGTCAGGCCGATGCGGTTGAACTTCGGGCCGTAGGAGGATTGCGTTCCCTCCTTGGCCGCGTTCTTCAGGCGCAGCTCGATCGGGTCCATGCCGATCTTCTGCGCCAGCTCGTCCAGCACGCTCTCGACCGCGAAGGCGACCATGGGCGCTCCGGGCGCGCGGTAGGCCGCCTGCTTCGGGCGGTTGGTGACCACGTCCCAGCCGATGGCCTTGACGTGCTCTAGGTCGTAGCAGGCGAAGGCCGACATCGCGCCCAGGCTTGTGGGCGCGCCGGCGAAGGCGCCGCCCTGCATTCGGATGTCGGCGAAGGCGCCGGTGATCTTACCGGCGCGCGTGACGCCGATCTTGACCGTCATGCTGGCCGAGGAGGTGGGGCCGGAGGCGCGGAACACCTCCTCGCGCGACATCACGATCTTGACCGGTTTGCCCGACTTGCGCGCGAGCGCGAGTGCCACCGGCTCGATGAAGACGGTGGTCTTGCCGCCGAAGCCGCCGCCGATCTCCGACGCGGTGACGCGCAGCCGCGATACGTCCATGCCCAGAATCTCGGCGCAGACGTTGCGCACCATGTAGTGGCCCTGGGTGCAGACCCAGAGGTCGGCATGCCCGTCGGCAGTGACGCTGGCGAGGCAGGCATGGGGCTCGATGTAGCCCTGGTGCGTCGCCTCGGTCTTGAACGTCCGCTCGATCACCACGTCGGCCTGCTTGAAGCCGGTCTCGGGATCGCCGTGGCCGAACTCGCAGCGCCCGGCGACGTTGGACGCCTTCTTCGGCGGCGGCTCGACGCCCTCGGTGATCATGCCGGCATGAAGCAGCGGCGCACCGGGCTTCATCGACTCGTCGACATCCGTGACGTGCGGCAGGACCTCGTAGTCGACCTTGATCAGCTTCAGCGCTTTGCGCGCGACCAGCGCATCGGTAGCGGCGACCGCGGCGACGGCGTGACCGTCGTAGAGCGCCTTGTCCCGCGCCATCACGTTGCAGACGACGTCCTGGTCGCCCTTGGCGTCCTTGAAGTCGGCCTGGGTGACGATTGCCTTCACACCCGGCAGTTTCTCCGCTCTGGACGTGTCGATCTTGCGGATTCTCGCGTGCGCGTGCGGGCTGCGCAGGATCCGGCCGACCAGCATGCCCGGCGCGGTGGCGTCGGCGCCGAAGCGGGCGCGGCCGGTCACCTTGTCGACGCCGTCGGGGCGCAGCGGGCGCGAGCCGACCAGCTTGAACTTGTGCGTGGCGGGGTCGATCTGGGTGTCGAGCGGCATGGGTCAGCCCTTTCGCATCTCGGCCGCGGCGGCCTGGACCGCTCGGACGATCTTGTCGTAGCCGGTGCAGCGGCAGAGGTTGCCGGCAAGCCCGAAGCGGATCTCTTCCTCGGTGGGATTGGGATTGCGGTCGAGCAGCGCCTTGGACGCGACGAGGAAGCCCGGCGTGCAGACGCCGCATTGCAGCGCGGCGAACTCCAGGAACTTTTCCTGCAGCGGATGGAGCTTGCCGCCCTCGGCGATGCCCTCCACCGTCAGGATCGTCCGTCCCTCGGCCTCCGCGCCGAGCACCAGGCAGGAGCAGGTGACGCGGCCGTCGACCAGCACGCTGCAGGCGCCGCAGTCACCGGTGCCGCAACCTTCCTTGCTGCCGGTCAGGCCGAGCTGGTCGCGCAGCACGTCGAGCAGGGTGGATTCGGCGTCGCAGAGATAGTCGACGGCGTCGCCGTTGATCGTCGTCGATACGTTGATCTTGGTCATGGCGTTCACTTCCCCCGGGCGCGCGCTGCTGCCGCCTGTGCCGCGCGCTTCGCGAGCACGCCGGCGATCTTGATGCGGAACTCCTTGGTACCGCGCTTGTCGTCGATCGGACGGCAGGCGGCCGACGCCGCGGCGGCGAGGCGCGCCAGGGCGTCGTCGTCGATCTTGCTGCCGATCAACGCCTTCGCCGCCTCGGGCACCAGCAGCACGCGCTCGGCGACGGCGCCCAGCGCGACGCGGGCGGCGGTGCAGACCCCCTTGGTGTCGAGCGTCAGGCTCACGCCGACGCCGACCACCGCGATGTCCATCTCGCTGCGCGGGATGAAGCGCAGATAGGCGTCGCCCGAGCGCGGCGGGCGCTTGGGCAGCAGGATCGCCTCGACGATCTCGCCCTTCTTCAGCGAGGTGCGGCCGGGCCCGACCGCGATGGTCTCGACCGGCACGGTGCGCTTGCCTTTCGTGCCGGCAATGACGGCCGAGGCGCCGGCGGCGACGAGGGCCGGGACGCTGTCGGCGGCGGGCGAGGCATTGCAGACGTTGCCGGCGATGGTCGCGCGCGACTGGATCTGCTTGGGGCCGATCAGGTTCGCGGCCTCGACCACGCCGGGCCAGGCCTTGCGCAGCGCCTTGTGCTCGCCGAGCTCTGCGCCGGATACTGCCGCGCCGATCTTGAAGCCCTTGGCGCCGGTAGCGATCGCCCGCATCCCGGCGATGCGCTTCACGTCCACGACCAGGTCCGGTGCGATGCGGTCGGTGCGCATCTGGACCAGCAGGTCGGTCCCGCCAGCCAGCACGCGTGCCACGCCGGCCTTGCCGGCGAGCAGCTTGACGGCGGCGTTGATGGTTGTGGGCGCTTCGTATCGCATACTGGCTCTCTCCCGCTATTCTTCTTGTCCGTCGGACATCAGCAGCCGATCTAGGCACAGCGTAGCATGAACCCGCCGCCGGTCGCTTCGATCGACCTTTCCCCATCGTCGGACGGCAAGTCTAGCCGAAGACGTGGGCATTTTGGAACCGGGACCTACGCCGCCGCCAGGCCGTAGCGCAGGCGCAACCTGTCGGCCAGGGTCTTGCCGGCAAGCGAGACCAGGAAAACGAACCCGATATAGATCCCGGCCGTCACGGTCAGGATCTCGATCGGTTCGTACCAGACGGTGACCAGCTTCAGGGCCTGGAACATCAAATCCTGCACCGTGATGACCGAGACCAGGGTCGACGATTTCACGATCACGGTGAACTGGTTGACGATCGAGGGCGCGCTGGCCAGCAGGGTCTGCGGCAGGACGATGCGGCGGAACACCTGGGGCGGCGACATGCCGACCGAGTAGCCGGCCTCGCGGTGGCCCCTTGGGATCGCCTCGATCCCGGCCCGAAAAGTCTCGGCCAGGTAGCCGCTGGACTGCACGCCCAGCGCCACGCAGCCCGCGGCGAAGAAGGTGCCGGGCCAGCCGAAGATCTCGGGCCAGACATAGGCGACCCACATGAGCTGCACGAAGATCGGCGTGGCGCGGAAGAACTCGATCAGCAGCACGGCCAGCGGCTTCAAGGGCTTCACGTAGAGGCGGACGAGGCACAGGAGCATGCCGCCGACGACCGCGATGGCGAAGGCAATCAGGCAGATCTCGACCGTGACAAGGAAGCCCTTGAGCAGGACCTCGCGCTGGTTCCAGACCAGGCGTTCCCAGTTCGACATCAGGCGTAGATCCGGTTGCGCCAGCGCTCGGACAGCGCCCGGACCGTGCCGGCGAACAGGTAGACGACGATGAAGTAGGTCAGCGCCGCGCCGGTATAGAGCGGCAGGGGCTTCATCTCCTGCTGCAGCACCATGCCGACGCGGTACATCAGGTCGGGCACGGCAATCAGCGAGATGATCGTTGTCGCCTTGAACTGCGACACGAAGATGTTGACCGCTTCGGGCAGCATGCGGCGGACGACCTGGGGCAGGGTGATGCGCCAAAGGATCTGGCGCTCCGACATGCCGCAGGCGCGCGCGGCCTCCAGGTGCCCCAGCGGGATCGCCTGGATGCCGGTGCGGAACGTCTCGGCGAAATAGCCGCTGTAGACGAAGCCCAGCGCGATGACTGCCGAGACGAAGGGATCGAACTCGATGCGACTGCCGAGCAGCTTGCCCAGCAGCAGCGGCAGGACGAAGTGCACCCAGACCACCATGATGTAGTCGGGCGCGTTGCGGAACAGCTCGACATGCACCGTGCCGGCCCAGCGCAGCGGGCGCAGACGGTTGACCCGAAGCAGCGCGGCGGCGAGGCCGATCGCGATCGACACGGTGGCGGCGGCGAGGAAGGTGTAGACGTTGAACGCGAGGCCGCGCAGCAGAACCTCGCGATACTCCCAGAACGTGGTCAGATCGAGAGCTTCGGCCAGGGCGTCGGAGACCATGACGCTATTGGACGTGCTTGGACAGGAACTGGCGGCAGCGTTCCGATTTGGGGGCGCCGAAGACTTGCGAAGGCGGGCCTTCCTCCTCGATCAGGCCGTTATGCAGGAACAGCACGCGGTCCGAGGCTTCGCGCGCGAAGCCCATCTCGTGGGTGACAACGATCATCGTCGTGCCGTCGGCTGCAAGCTCGCGCATCACCACCAGAACTTCGTCGGTCAACTCGGGATCGAGCGAGGAGGTAGGTTCGTCGAACAGCATCGCCTTTGGGCGCATGGCGAGTGCGCGCGCGATGGCGACGCGCTGCTGCTGCCCGCCGGAGAGGCGCGCCGGGTATTCCTTCGATTTCTCTTCCAGGTGGACGCGCGCCAGGCATTCCTCGCCCAGCGCCGTCGCCTCCCTGCGGCTCATGCCGCGCACGCGGATCGGCGCCTCGATCACGTTGCCCAGCACCGTCATGTGTGGCCACAGGTTGAACTGCTGGAACACCATGCCAAGGTCGCGGCGCATCATGTTGATCTCGGCGAGCGAGCGCGCCTTCGCATCGCCTTGTCCCCGATGGCCCATCGGCTCGCCGTCGATATAGACCTCGCCGGAGCTCGGCGTCTCGAGGCGGTTTATGCACCGCAGGAGGGTACTTTTCCCGGAGCCGCTGGCGCCGATCATCGACACCACGTCGCCGCGCCGCACGTCGAACGACACGCCGCGCAGAACGTCGAGGGTTCCGAACCGCTTATGCAGATCGACGACCCGTATCGCGGGAACCGCGTCCACCCCTGACTCCACATGCATAGTAGAGCCGATGCCTCTTGCGTGGCGCGGCCCGGCGTGATGAACTTGATTGCGCTTACATGATGGTCCAACTCCGGCCCGATTGGCAACCACGCGATGACACAAGCACCTGCCCGCATCGGCGATCTGGTCGCCGATATCGACACGCCTGCGCTGGTGGTCGATCTCGATGCCTTCGAAGGCAACCTCAAGAAACTCGCGGATTTCGCCAAGGCGTCCGGGGTGAAGCTGCGGCCCCACGCCAAGACGCACAAATGCCCGGCCATCGCGCTGAAGCAGATCGCGCTGGGCGCGGTGGGCCAGTGCTGCCAGAAGGTCGGCGAGGCCGAGGCGCTGGTGCGCGGCGGCGTCAAGGACGTGCTGGTCAGCAACCAGATCGTCGGCGTCCACAAGCAGCGCCGGATGGCCGCGCTGGCGAAGGACGCATCGATCACCTGCTGCTTCGACAATGCCGAGCTGGTGACCCAGACCGGCAAGGTGGCGCAGGAGTTCGGCGTCACGCTCGGCGCGCTGGTCGAGCTGGAAGTCGGTATGCAGCGCTGCGGCGTGCCGGCCGGCGAGCCGGTGCTGGCGCTGGCGAAGCAGATCGGGGCGACGCCTGGCCTCAAGTTCCGCGGCTTGCAGGCCTACTATGGCACGGCGCAG
Source organism: Rhodospirillales bacterium (assembly GCA_016792605.1). Taxonomy (GTDB): domain Bacteria; phylum Pseudomonadota; class Alphaproteobacteria; order JAEULC01; family JAEULC01; genus JAEULC01. The sequence continues at coordinate 663 of JAEULC010000504.1, read as the reverse complement.
CACCTGATGGCCTACGAGGAGCGCAAGGCCGCGATCGGCCGCGCGTCCGAGGCGGTGCGGACGACGGTCGAGCTGCTCAAGGCAAACGGGATCGCCTGCGAACTCGTCACCGGCGCGGGAACGGGCACCTACGAATTCGAGGCGACCAGCGGGTTGTGGAACGAGCTGCAGGCCGGGTCCTACGTATTCATGGACACGGACTACGGGCGCATCGCCGGCAAGAACAGCAACCGCTACACAGATTTCGAGCACAGCCTGTTTGTGCTCGCCACCGTGATGAGCGTATCGAATCCCGGCTTCGCCATCGTCGACGCCGGTCTCAAGTCCTACAGCGCCGAGAAGGGCGTGCCCTGGGTTCACGGCCTTGAGGACGTGGAGCAGGTCGGCATCTCTGACGAGCACGGCAAGCTGAAGCTCGGGCCCAGGGCCAAGAAGCTGAAGCTCGGCGACAAGGTGATGCTGATCCCGGGCCATTGCGACCCGACGGTCAATCTGCACGACTGGTATGTAGGCATCCGCGGCGGAAAGGTCGAGCAGATCTGGCCGATCGCGGCGCGCGGGGCCAGCACCTGACGCTTCTGTTCTTGGGGTGTTTTCTTCAAACACGGGGAGAGTGACATGAGCGAAACCACCGGTACAAGCAAACGCGACTTCCTGCGCGGT
>JAEULC010000428.1 GCA_016792605.1 Rhodospirillales bacterium | reverse complement strand
GGCGACACGATCACCAAGTACCAGTTCGCCGACGGCAACCCGGCGGGGGGCAGCGGCTATTTCAGCGTCAACGGCGTGGTCCAGGCCGCCAACACCCTGGTCGAGATCACCGCGGCGCAGTTCGCCCAGACCAGCTTCGTCGGCGGCAACGGGTCGGACCTGGTCGGCGTGCGTGCCTTCGACGGCACCGCCTGGGGCGAGTTCAAGTTCATCAATATCGGCCCGGCCGCGCTGCAGGCGCCGCTGACCGCGGCGCCGGGCGGCAGCACGACCTCGGCCACCGTGGTCTCGACCGGCCAAGGCGACGACTTGGCCTATGGCGTGTCTGGCGGCGTTCTGGACGGCGAGCAGGCGGTGCTGGCCGAGGCGCAGCAGGCCACGGCGGCGAGCCTCTACGGTTCGACCGGCGCCGAGGCGCTCCACGGCGGCACGGCTTCGGAGCTGCTGCTTGCGGGCGGCGGCGACGACACGCTCTATGGCGGCGCGGGCGACGACTGGCTCCTGGCCGGCGCGGGCGCGGACGTGATCTCGGGCGGGGCGGGCGCCGACCGCTTCGTGCTGGCGGCCGGGCTCGGGCTCGACACGGTGCTCGACTTCGACGCGCAGGAGGGCGACCAGCTTGTGCTCGCGGGCTTTGGCGTCGGCAACTATGTCGAGGTCGAGGCGCACCTGTCACAGCAGGGCAGCGACGTGCTGATCGCGTTCGGCGCGGACCAGATCCTGCTGAAGAACACGCTGGCAGCCGAGATCGGCGCCAGCCAGGTCAGCTTCGCCTAAGGACAACGCCGGCCGCCAGGGACCACCCCGGCAGCGGCCCGCTGCCCGGCCCGGCCCGGCCGCGCCAAGTGGCATGGATGCTGGTGCCCCTGGAGGGACTTGAACCCCCACTCCCTTGCGAGAAACAGATTTTGAGTCTGCCGCGTCTGCCATTCCGCCACAGGGGCACGGGTCCTGGGGGCGCGCCGGCCCCGGGCGGTCCCCGGGGCGGCGGGGGCGCATCCTAGCCAGCTTGCCCCGCCGGCGCTACAGCCGCGCTGCGGCCGAGCGACGCCGCCGGCGGCGGCGGATTTCACATCCGGATCACGGGTTTATGAGCCCCGCGCATGGCTCCCCTGCCCTTGTGCCGGCCGAACCGCCTCCTATATCGATCATTACAGAAAGGGCGGCCGGATGGACGTGCCTGCCCAGGGAGACACGATCATGACGAAGAAGACGAAGGGCGTGGTGCCCTGGTGCGTGATGGGCGCGGGCTTCGCCGTGTGGTTCGCCGCGATGGCCGCCATGGCGGCCTTGCCGACGACCCCCTCGCACCCCCAAGGCCACGAGGGCGGGCCGCGCGCAAGCGCCGTCACGGGCCTCCTGGTACTGCACCAGGACCCGCGCACGCAGCAGACCGTGCCGCTGCGCGACCTACGGCCGTACTAGGTCGACCGCCCCCATACGACCACCAAGGCGATCCGGGTCGGCCCTTAAGCGGGGCCGGCCCGGATTGCCGTCCTTGCCTCCGCCTGCTACATCCGCCGTCCTAGGCGCCGCGCTTCGGGCGCAATGCCCCATGACGACGGCGAGGACGCGTGATCCGCCCTGTATATGACTGGATGATGCGCCTGGCGGGCCACCGCCACGCCCTGTGGTGGCTGGCGGCCATCAGCTTCATGGAAAGCTCGTTCTTTCCGATCCCGCCCGACATCATGCTGATCCCGATGATCCTGGCGCGCCCGAGCCGGGCGTTCCTGATTGCCACGGTCTGCACCGTGTCCTCGGTGATCGGCGGCTTCCTGGGATACGCGATCGGCTTCTGGCTGCTCGAAGGCCTGGGCAAGCCGGTGCTGGAGTTCTACGGCCAGACCAAGAACCTCGAAGCCTTCCAGCAGATGTTCCAGGAATACGGCTGGTGGATCATCGTCATCAAGGGCGCGACGCCGATCCCCTACAAGCTCATCACCATCGCCAGCGGGGCGGCGCATTTCCCGCTCTGGGCCTTCGCCATCGCCTCGGTGATCTCGCGCGGCATGCGCTTCTTCCTGGTCGCGGCGCTGCTGTGGAAGTTCGGCTCGCCGATCCGCGACTTCGTCGAGAAGCGCCTCACCCTGGTCACGACGGTCTTCGTCGTGCTGCTGGTCGGCGGCTTCGTCGCCGTCAAGTTCCTGGTCTGACGCCATGCAGGCGCTGGGCAAGGCGATCCGCGACGCGTTCCTGCTGGAGCCCGATTTCCTGACCGTCAACCACGGCTCGTTCGGCGCCATGCCGAAGCCCGTGCGCGACGCGCAGGACGAATGGCGCCGCAGGCTGGAGGCCCAGCCCACCCGCTTCATGGCGGTCGAGCTGCCGCCGCTGCTGCGCGGCGCCGCCGCGCGGCTGGCCGCGTTCGTGGGCGCCGAAGCCCAGGACATCGGCTTCGTCGACAACGCGACCACGGGCTGCAACGCCGTGCTGCGCTCGCTCAGGCTCCAGCCCGGCGACGAGATCCTGGTCCTCGACCACGGCTACGGCGCGGTGCGCAACACCGTGCGCCACGTGACCGAGCGTTCCGGCGCGACCATGGTCGAAGCCCTGATCCCCTTCCCGCGCCCCAGCGCCGACGCCATCGTCGAGGCGGTCGCGGCGAAGCTCGGGCGCAAGACCCGGCTGGTCGTGCTCGACCACATCACCTCGCCCAGCGCCCTGGTCCTGCCCCTGGAGCGGCTGGTGCCGCTCTGCCAGCAGGCGGGGGCGAAGGTGCTGGTCGACGGCGCGCACGGGCCCGGCATGGTGCCGCTGGACCTCGCCGCGCTGAACGCGGACTGGTACACGGGCAACGGCCACAAATGGCTCTGCGCGCCCAAGGGCTGCGCCTTCCTGTGGGCGCGGCGCGACCGGCAGGAGGACCTGCACCCCGTCACGATCTCGCACGGCTACGGCACCGGCTTCCTCGGCGAGTTCGACTGGGCCGGCACGCGCGATCCCTCGGCCTACCTCGCCATCGATGCAGCGATCGATTTCCACGAGTCGCTCGGCGGTCCCGCCCTGCGCCAGCGCAATGCGGCGCTGGCCGCCGAGGGCGGGATGCTGCTGGCCCAGGCGCTGGGCAGCGAGCTCGGTGCCCCGCCGGAGCTGCAGGGGTCGATGGCCCTGGTGCGCCTGCCGCTGAAGGCCGCGGAAACGCCGACCATGGACCAGGCCCGGGCGCTGCGCCGCCGGCTGATCGCCGAGGAACGCACCGACGTGATCGTCAACGCGATTGGCGGCGCCTTCTGGCTGCGCCTGTCGGCGGCCCCCTATAACGAGCGCGAGGACTATCAACGCCTCGCGGAGATCGCGCGCCGCCTCAGCCTGGGCTAGCATCGTCCTTCGGAAAGCCAAGGGGAGCGCGGGGCAATGGCAAGCCTGCCGAACATCAAGGTCAACAAGGAACGGCTCTGGCAGAGCCTGATGGACATGGCGCGGATCGGCGCCACGGCCAAGGGCGGCTCGTGCCGCCTGGCGCTGAGCGACGAGGACAAGGCCGGGCGCGACCTGTTCGTCCAGTGGTGCAAGGATGCGGGCTGCACGGTCGAGATCGACCGCCTGGGCAACATCTTCGCCCGCCGGCCGGGGCGCGATCCCAAGATGGACCCGGTCGTGACCGGCAGCCATCTCGACACCCAGCCGACCGGGGGCAAGTTCGACGGGGTCTACGGCGTGCTGGCCGGGCTCGAGGTCATCCGCACGCTCAACGACCACGGCTACGAGACCGACGCGCCGGTCGAGGTAACGGTATGGACCAACGAGGAGGGATCGCGCTTCGCACCCTCGATGATCGCATCGGGCGTCTTCGCCGGCGCCTACGGCGAGGACTACGCCCACGCGATCAAGGACGTCCAGGGCAAGACCATGGGCGAGGAGCTGAAGCGCATCGGCTACCTGGGCGACCGGCCCTGCGGCGGGCAGAAATTCCGCGCCTTCTTCGAGGCGCATATCGAGCAGGGCCCCATCCTGGAGGCGCAGAAGCGCACGATCGGCGTGGTCACGGGCGCGCAGGGCTTGCGCTGGTTCGATGTCACGATCACCGGCCAGGAGGCGCATGCCGGATCGACGCCGATGCCGCGCCGGCGCGACGCGCTGGTCGGGGCCACCAAGGTGATCGACCGGATCAACGCCATCGCGCTCGCCAACGCGCCCTATGGCGTCTCGACCGTCGGCGTGATGCGCGTCCTGCCGGCTTCGCGCAACACCATCCCGGGATCGGTCTATTTCTCGGTCGACATGCGCCATCCAGACGATGCGGCGCTGACACGGATGCACGCGGCGCTGAAGGCGTCGCTGGCGACGGTCTGCGGCGAGCTCGGTCTCTCCCATGAGCTGACCGAGGTCGCCTACACCAAGCCGGTCGTGTTCGATCCGGAATGCGTCTCGACCGTGCGTGCCGCGGCCAAGGATTGCGGCTTCGACGGGCTGGACATCATCTCCGGCGCCGGGCACGACGCCTGCTACATCAACCGCGTCGCACCGACCGGCATGATCTTCGTGCCCTGCGCCGACGGCATCAGCCACAACGAGATTGAATCCGCGACGCCGGAGGACCTGGCCGCGGGCTGCGACGTTCTCCTGCGGGCCATGCTCGGCCGCGCGGTGCTTTAACGAGGGATGACGCGAATGCTGGACCAGAAGGCGCTGGATACGCTGTTCACCGAGGCGCACACGCATAACGGCTGGCTCGACAAGCCGGTATCGGACGAGCTGCTGCGCCGGCTGTGGGACCTGGTGAAGATGGCGCCGACCGCGTCCAACAGCCTGCCGGCGCGCATCGTCTTCGTGCGCTCGAAGGAGGGCAAGGAGAGGCTGAAGCCGGCCTTGAGCGCGGGCAATCTCGACAAGACCATGGCGGCGCCGGTCTGCGCGATCATCGCCTACGACCTGGAGTTCTTCGAACTGCTGCCGAAGCTCTACCCGCAGGTCGACATGAAGAAGAACTTCGTCGGCAATCCCGAGGCGGCAAAGACCGCGGCCTTCCGCAACGGGTCGATGCAGGGCGGCTACTTCATCCTCGCCGCGCGCGCGCTGGGGCTGGACTGCGGGCCGATGTCGGGCTTCGACAACGCCAAGGTCGACGCGGCCTTCTTCCCCGGCGGCAAGGTGAAGTCGAACTTCCTGTGCAATATCGGCTACGGCGACGCGGCGAAGATCCGGCCGCGCAACCCGCGGCTTGGGTTCGACGAGGCCTGCTCGCTGGCGTAGCGGCGCGCGCCTACGCCTTGCCGGCGACGCCGAGGCTCGCCGGGGTGATGTTGGCCGTCGCGTTCGGCGCCTTGGCCTTCATGTCCTTGAGCAGGTTCGACAGGTTCTGGTAGCGCGCCGCCTCGGCCTTGTCGCCGGCCTTCAGGCGCAGGTCGGCCAGGCGGTCGAGCTCGGCGACCATGTTCTTGCTGGTGAGGAACCTATTGCCGGTCTCGGACTGGATGTCCGACAGGCGCGCGTCGGCGGCGACGCGCATCATCAGCTGGTGGTCCTTGGCGGTGATGGTGCCGTTGGCCTTCATCTCGTCGGCGAGCGCGCCCAGGCGCTGCGGCGACAGCCGCGTCGGATCGTAGCGCGCGGACAGGCCCTTCTGCGTCGCTTCGGCGCTGATCGAGACCTTGGTCGCCTCGGGCGTGAAGCTGGTCTTCTTGACCGGCGCATCCTGAACGGGCGTTTCGGCCGGCTTGTCCTCCATCGCCCACTCGACCGCCGAGACCACGGCCTTGCCCGCCAGCGCGCCGGCGATCGACAACAGAATGGGAACCATCGACAGGCCTCCGGACCGATTACTTGCCCCGCCTTCCAAGCAGCTACCGTGCCATGCGTAAGCTATTGGAAAACAGGGAAATCGGAGTGGAACCCGGCAAGGATGGGCGGCAATTCCTGCCGCCGGCCCGCAGCTTCGGCCGGGACCGCCGGCCGGGTCCTTTGCAGTTGTTCGCCCCGGACCCAGCGTCTATACACCAGCCGATGCCGCCGACCCGCGCTCCCGCCCCGTCCCCCGCCCGACGCCACCAGTCCCGTCTCCGCGTAGCGCCCGAATGACGGATGCCGCGGCAGCGCCACCGGCCGCGACCGGGCCGGCAGAGGGGACTCGCGTCCGGCAACGCGTGCTGATGGTCACGGTGGTCTGGGGCAGGTGGTATCTCGACGCCCATCTCGACCTCAACCTGCCGTCGCTGCTGGCGCCCCAGAACCTGCCGATGATGGCGGCCGAGCATGACCTGACCTACGTCCTGATGACGATCGCCGCCGACCACGACCGGCTGGCCCGGTCGCCGGCGGTCCTCGCCCTGAAGAAGATCCTGAACCTCGACCTCCGCATCATTCCCGATACCGAGACCAGGGACCCGATCGGCGCGCATCAGCGCGCGTGGACAAGGGCGACCGAGGAGGCCAAGCGCAGCAATTCCTACGTACTCTACATGCCGCCCGACGTTGCGTGGTCCGACGGGTCCTTCGCGCATCTCTCGCGCCTGCTCGCGCGCGACTACACCGCGATCTTCATGACCTACCTACGCGTGGTCAGCGAGACGTTCGTGCCGGCGATGCGCGCCCGCGGCGCCACCGACGACATCGCGCTGCGCCTGTCCGGGCGCGAGCTGGTGGCGCTGAGCCTCGACCACGTCCATCCGCTGATGGCGGCGCACATGCACGACAGCCGCTACTTCCCGGTCCATCCCGAGATGGTAGTATGGCCGGTCCCGGGCCAGGGCCTGGGCGTGCGCTGCCTGGCGCGCGAGATGTTCCTGTTCGACCCCGGCCGGATCGACATGGGCAGCCAGCTTCTGGTCGACGGACGGTTCAACCGCCGCGACATGGTGTTCGTCGACGATTCAGACGATCTCTACGCGGTGAGCCTGGCCCCGCTCGGCAAGGACATCGGCTGGCATCTGACCCCCGGCCCGCCCGACCTGGCCTCGGTAGCGCGCTGGTGGCTGATCTACGACAGCCCGGTCAACGACCTGATCGCCGCCAGCTTCCTGCGCTGGCATCCCGGCCCGGTCGACGCGGCGCGCTGGGAGCGCCGCGCCATGGCGTCGCATCGCTGGATGCGGCGGCAGACAGCGCTGCGCGAGGCGCTGCGCCTATGGCAGTCGCTGATCGAAGCAAAGGCATGGAACGCGGCCACCCTGCTGGCCCTGGCGATCGAGACCCGCGCCGTCGCCAACGCCTTCCCCGCGACAGACCGGCCGACCGTGGTCCTGGTGCCCGACGAGGCCCGGATCGACGCGGTCATGAACGATGCGACGACGAACCGTGCGGCCCTGCTGGACCTGCTTCGCCGCCACGTGGCGTTTGTGGACGCGCCGCCACGCCAGCCGATCGAGGAAGGCACCTGGTGCAACGCCGCCGGCGAACAGCTTCAGGTCAAGCGCGTGGAAGGCCGGCTGTCGGTCAATGGCTGCGCGCTGCTCGACCAGGGGCAGCGCGTCGGGCGCCACCTGGTCTGCCGGATCGACGGCCTGATCGCGTAGGCGCCGAGACTCAGATCGCCCAGCGCTCGCGCCAGGCCTGGAACATCAGCACGGTCCACAGCGGGTACTGCCAGTTATTGGCGCCGGCCTGGTGCTCGCGCCACATGTCGGCGACCGGCTTGGGGTTCAGCATGCCCTCGGCCTTGAGCCTGTTCGGCGACAACAGGCCCTCGGCCCAGTCGCGCAACGGCCCGCGCAGCCACTCGCCGACCGGCACGCCGAAGCCCATCTTGGGCCGCTCGACCAGCCTGTCCGGCACGTAGCGCGACAGCACGCGGCGCAGCAGCAGCTTGCCGGTGTTGCCCTGGATCTTCGTCGCCAGCGGCAGCGACCAGGCATGCTCGACCACGCGGTGATCGAGCAGCGGCACACGGCCTTCCAGCGCCACCGCCATGGTGGCGCGGTCGACCTTCACCAGGATGTCGTCGGGCAGGTAGGTGACCGTGTCCAGGTACTGCATGCGCTGGGTGAAGTTGGGAATGTCGGCCGCCACGCCGGGATCGCCGAAGGGCCCCGCGGGCTCGCGGCCCTGCGCCATCACCTGCTGCGGCTCGCCCCACTGGCTGACCAGGCGCTGGTAGAGCTGGTCGGGCTTGTCGAAGGCGACGACGCGCGCCAGCTTGTGCATCTTGTCGCCGGGCTGCGGCGGGCGGTAGCGCCGAGGGACGACCGAGAAGGCCGCGTTCCAGGCGCAGGCCGGCACCATCTGCGTCGCGGCCCCCGCCAGCTTGCGCAGCCCGAGCGGCACCGAGGACATCCGGCGCCACAGCGTGTTGCCCCAGAAATAGCGGTTGTAGCCGGCGAACACCTCGTCGCCGCCGTCGCCCGACAGCGCCACGGTCACGTGCTGGCGCGCCAGCGAGGAGACGAGGTAGGTCGGGATCTGCGAGCTGTCGGCGAAGGGCTCGTCGTACCATTCCGGCAGCTTCGGCACGACGTCGAGCGCGTGCTGCGGCTCGACGAAGAACTCGGTGTGGTCGGTGCCCAGGTGCTTGGCGACGGCGCGGGCGTGGCTCGATTCGTCGAATTCCTGCTCGCGGAAGCCGATCGAGAAGGTGCGCACCGGACGGCTGCTCGACGCCTGCATCAACCCCACGACAGTCGAGCTGTCGATGCCGCCACTCAGGAACGCGCCCAGCGGCACGTCGGCGATCATGCGCCGGCTGACCGCGTCGCGCAGCAGGAGGTCGAGCTTCTCCTCCTCCTCGACCATGTCGACCTTGCCGTCGACGTTGCGCGCGCCGGCGGTGGCGAAGGGGCGCAGGTCCCAGTACGATTCCAGCGTCGCCTCGCCTTTCGGCCCGATCGACAGGATGTGGCCCGGCGGCAGCTTCCAGACGTTACGGTAGATCGTCCGGGGCTGCGCGACATAGCCGTGGCGCATGTAGCCAGCGACGGCGTCCTCGTCGATCGCCGGCGCCCAGCCCGGCGTCACCGCCAGCGCCTTCAGCTCGGAGCCGAACACCAGCCGGTGTTGGTCGACGGCGTAGTACACGGGCTTGATGCCCAGGCGGTCGCGCACCAGCCACAGCCGCCGCTCCTGGCGGTCCCACAGCGCGAAGGCGAACATGCCGATGAACTTCTTCGTCGCCGCCGCGACGCCCCAGGCGACGCAGGCCTCGAGCATCGCCTCGGTGTCGGAGTGGCCGCGCCAGTTGATGCCGCGGGAGCTGAGCTCCTGGCGCAGCTCCTGGGCGTTGTAGACCTCGCCGTTGTAGACCATCACGTAGCGGCCGCAGTGCGAGAACATCGGCTGCGCGCCGGCGGGCGACAGGTCGACGATCGCCAAGCGGCGGTGGCTGACGGCGATGCCGGCCTCGGCGTCGACCCAGATGTCGTGGCTGTCCGGTCCGCGGTGCGCGATCGAGTCGCCCATGGCGCGGGCGATGCGCGTCAGCGTGTCGGCGGATGTCTGGGCGTGTCGGTCAAACCAGCCGGCGATGCCACACACGTGGGGTGGTTCCTTGCGTGGTTGCGAATGCGCCGGACCATACCCGAACCGCGGCCAGGAAGCCACAGCCCACCGCAGCGCAGCAAGAACGAACCGCGATCAGGCGGGGCGCTGCATGTACTGGCGATGCGTCGCCGCCAGCCCGTCGGCGAGCGCCGTGTAGCGGAACTGCGGGAAGGCGCGCGCCGTGCCGGCCGGGTCGAACGGGCGGAAGCCGTTGTGCGGCATGGCGCCCTGGCGCGGCGAGCCCTTGATCGCAACGGGGCGATCGAACAGGCCAACAACAGTCTCGGCGATCTGGCGGAACGACGCCACCGCGCCGGTCGCGGCATTGAGCACGCCCGCGCTGCGGTGGACCAGGATCAGGCGCAGCAGCTCGGCCACGTCGTCGACCAACACATGGTCGCGCCGCTCCTCGCCCTCGCCAAACAGCACGATCTCCTTGCCGGCGCGCGCCAGGCGGCGGAAGCGGTTGGGACCGTAGCCGTTATGCGGATCGTCGACGCCGTAGATCAGGGTCGGCCGCAGAACAGCGTAGGGGCACCTGGCGGCGTCGCCGAGCAGCACCTCGCGCGCGCGGTGCATCGCGCCATGCGCCGAGCCGGGCTCGGCGCAAGATTCCTCGCTGAGCGGCCCGTCGGAATCGCGGTAGACCGCATCGGAGCTGACATAGACCAGATGCGCCACCGGCGCCCTGGCCAGCGCAGCGCAGACCGGCTCGATCATGCGCAGGTTCTCGACCATCATGCCGGCGTCCTTGCACGGCGCCTTGGCGGAAACGACCACCAGCGCGTCGTCGGGCCTGAGCGCCGCGGCCAGCCGATCGGCCGCGCCCGGCGCCAGCAGGTCGTGGGCCGGACGGCCCAGCGCCACGGCGGCAATCCCCGCGCCGGCAAGCCGCCGCGCCGCCGCGCCGCCCACGAATCCGCCCGCGCCCAGGATCACAACCCGGGACGGCGCCAGCGGCGCGGCGTGATGATGCTTGAGCATGATGTCGATCTCACGAGAAGCTGATCGGAAGCCGCGTCTTAGCACGAAAATCCCGGTTGGGAACGCATGGAAGCGGTGCTAAGAGAGCGGAAAATCGCGCGGGTGGCGCCGCGCGCGGGAGCACCCGCCCGGGTATCCGAGGGAACCGAAGTCGTCATGACGCTCGCGAGAGCCCGCCTAGCGACCTTCCTCCTGTTCGTCGCATCCCTGGTAGCCTCGCTTCTCGTCGGCGAGGTGGGATACCGCGTCTGGCTGGCGGCGAAGCTGCGGGTTCTGGCGCAGCCGATCGGCGACGATCCAAGACCCAGCTTCGGGGTTTACAACGTGCCGCCATGGCGCTTCGATCGCGACGCGGGCTTCGCCTATGTGCCGCTGCTGAGCTACTGGACCGCCTACGTCGCCGAGGGCCGCTTCAACGGCTGCACCCAGCCCTTCGTGATGACCAACGCGGACGGCAATATCGGAAAGACCTTCGGGCAGTATGCCGAGGCCGACATCAAGGTATTGGTGTTCGCCGACAGCTTCGGCACCATGCACTACGACGGCGACACTTGGCCGAACCTGCTGCAGCGCAAGCTGGAGGACGCGACGGGCAAGCGCGTCAATGTCCTCAACCTGTCGCGCGACAGCTACGGCCTCCTGCAGATGATGGACCTGGCGGCGCGCGAAGTACCGAAGTGGCGCCCGGACTACGTCATCTTCGCCTACATCACCAACGACCTTGCCCGGCCGCGCTACTGGCGGATCATGAAGGAGGTCCGCGGCTACTGGCGCTTCATCCAGGCGATGGAGCCGGACGAGAGCATCGAGCCGGGGCCGGACACGACGACCAACGAGGTCGGCCTGATCAACCCGAAGATCACCCGCGACTGGTGCGCCCGCATGACGGCGCTCCGCGCCGCCGGCAATGCCGACGCGACGCGCGACGATCCGGTCGTCCGCGAACTGGTCCAGCAGTACAACACCATCCGCCGCGAGAACGCGCGCCAGATCGTCGACCCGGCCGACGTCGATCTTTGGACGCTCGGCCGATCCTACCTCTACAACCGCATCGTCCACGGCAACACCTTCCACGAGACCGGCGTCGCCCCGCGGCGCGTCGGCTACATGTCGATCGACCTGATGTCCTTTCGAGACGATGCGCGCTTCGTCGCCGCGGCGGAGCGCGTCCGCGCCACCGGGGCGAAGCTGCTGCTGATCCACTTTCCCGTCCGGCCCGAGGTCGAATCGAACACGCAGTACATCTGGCGCTTCGCCGGCTGGACCAAGCCGGGCCAGGGCCCGGCGCTGGCCCGGAGCCTGGAGGAGGTGCTCGGCACCGAAACCATCAGCCTGCTCAGCTACATGCCCCTGCCGATCAAGGATTTCAGCCGCTATACGGCAAGCCAGGACGACTGGCACCCGAACGCCGCCGGGATCGAGATCTACGCCGATGCGGTATTGAAAGTGCTGCGGGAACGTGGCATTGCCACCGGCGCCGCGCCCAAGCCGCGCCGCCGGCGTTCGCGCCTGGTCCGCGCACGGCAACGGGCACGGCTCCGCGGCAGAGCCGCCGCTCCCCCACGCCAGGACGACGGACATCGCCGGTGCAGCCTGACAACGACTTGGTAAGCGGCCAACGCGCGGCGCGCAACGGGCGCTACGACCTGGCGGCCGCAGCCTTCGAGCGGGCGCGGATGAAGCCCGATTGGCGCGATGCGGCCGATGGCGCGGCGTTCCAGGCGCTGCGCGAAGTCGACATATCGCGTTACCTGGTCGGCCAGATCTACAGCCGCCTCGGCCGGCCGGTGGCGCAGTATCGCGGATTCGACGCAATCGATCCGCCGCTCGACCAGGCGACCGTCGCGGCGAAGCTGCAGGCGCTCGCCGCCGTCGACAGCCCCGCGCGGCAGCGCCGGCAGGCGCTGCTGCTTGCCGACCGCCTCGAACGCGGCCAAGCGATCGAGCCTTCGGAATGCGCGACGGCGGAACACCCCGCGCTGGCGACCGCCCTGGCGCGCCGGGCGCTGGCCCGCGGCGACTTCGCGGCGCTCGACCAGGCGCTGGCACCGCTCGATCGGCGGGCAACGCCGTTGTCGGCCGGACAGGCGCTGCACGCCCACTCGATGCTGGCGCGAGGATCGGGTCGGGCCGCGGCGCAGGCGTTCAACCGTGCCCTTCTCTATCTTGACAGCGCCGCGGACGGCGACCGCGTCCGCTACCGGCGCAGCTACAAGGGCTACCAGGTCATCCACTTCAAGGGCGAGTTCTACGCCATCCCGTCGCATCAAAGCGTGATCGCCATGGATGAGGACGGCCAGGAGGCCGCGATCATCGCGCACCGCGTTCCAGCGCGGCTGCGGTCGCTGGTGCTCCGCCTGTGCCCCCTGTGGCTGGTCGAAATCCTACGCCGCATCGTCGCACGGATGCCGCTGCGCCGGCGACTGTCGCTCGACGAAATGACGCGGTCGAGCGACCTGCTGGAAGTGCTGCGGCACATCGACAGCACGCGAGACGGCGGCCGCTGAACAGCGCCGTCCGATTGGATGTCGCGGGGTGCGTGACCCCGGCTACCGCGCCGGCGTGACCAGGGGCGGCGCGCCGGCAGCCGGGATCGCCAGTTCGGCGGCCGGCGGCGGCGAGCCCGCAGCGGGCGCCGGCTCGACATTGCCGCCGAGCATCGCGGCGGAGAGCGCGGGCGGCAGCACCAGCATGCGCTTGGGCGAGCGGTGCGACAGGCTGTCGAAGGCGCCGCAATGGCCGCAGCAGGCCGACCAGCGCAGCGCCTGGGTGCCGCACTTCTCGCAGACCCAGACCGCGTCCGGCGTCGCCAGGTCGGCGCGCGCGCGCCAGCGTTCGGCGGCCGCGACGTCGCCGTTCTCGGCCTTCTCGATCTCTGCCATCAGGCGGCAGGCGCGCGCCGGCGCGTCGGTCTCGCTCTCGACCAGCTTCGCCAGGTGCCGCCGCGCCTCGCCCCACAGCCTGGCCTGCTGCGCCGCCTCGGCCAGCAGCAGGCGGCTTTCGACATGCTCGGGATTCGCCGCGGCCAAGCGCTCGAGGTGCCGCATCCGCTCCACGGCGTCGGTGCCCGGGAAGGCCGCCAGGTAGGCCTCGGCGATGTCCGGGTGCGGTGCCTGCGCCCAGGCCTCGGTCGCGACGCGGATCGCCTTGCGCCTGCGGTCCGCCGCGGCAAGGCGGCGGATCGCCGCGGCCGCCGCCGGCTCGAAGCCCGGCGCCGCCTTGTGCGCCTGCTGCGCCAGGGACAGCGCTTCCTCCGGATTGCCGCCGGCCTCGGCCAAAGCCACGCGCTCGACCAAGATCGCCGCGCGCCGCCGCGCCGCGGTCGGCTTGTCGATCAGGCGCATGCGCTGTACGCGGCCGAGCGTCTCCTCGGCCTGTTCCCACTGGCCGCTCTGTGCCTGCAGGTCGAGCAGCGTCGCCTGCACCCAGGCCGTATCGGGCCTGAGCTCGCGGGCCCGCAGGGCCAGGCGCAGCGCCTCGAACGTGTCGTTGCGGTCGAGCGCCTGGCGCAAGAGGCCGCGCACGCCGAGAAAGGCGGTATCCGGCCGGTCGAGCATCTGGGTGAAGAAGCGCTTGGCCGCCTGCTCGTCGCCGTTGAGCTGGGCTGCCTGTGCCGACAGGAGCAGCGTCAGCGGCGGATCGTTGAGCAGCGCGTCGGCGCGGCGCGCACTGCGCTGCGCCTCGTCCGGATCGCCGGCCGCGACCGCGACCATGCCCTGGGTCAGCGCCTGGTAGCCGCGGGCGCGGCGGCGCATCTGCCGTGCCACGACGAACTCGCGCGGCGCGCGGCGCAGGAAGCGCCAGAAGCGGTAGGCGAGCGCCGCCACGACCGCGATCGCCAGGCCCAGCGCCGCCAGCACCGCGGCCGAGGTGTCGACGCGGTAGCCGAGCCACACGATGGTGACGCGACCGGGCGTGTCGCTGAGCCACACGAAGCCCGCGGCGACCAGCGCCGCGACGATCAGGAAACCGAGGACGCGGATCATTTCGGCTTCGCCGTCAGGCTGGCCGTGGCCTGCGACTCCAAGGCCGCCAGCGCCTGGTCGGCGGCGATTCTTGCTTTGGCGCGATCCAGCCAGGGCTTTGCCGCCTCGGCCGGCTTGCCTTCAAGCCCGTTCAGGGCCGTCACCGCGCCGGCAAGGTCGCCGCGCGCCGCTGCGGCTTCGGCCCGCGCCGCCTTGGCGCGCGGATGGTCGCCAGCGACCGCCGCGCCCACCGGGCGGATCGAGACCAGCCCGTCGAGACGGTCGGTGACCGCACGCCACCAGCCCTCGCCGCCGCGCCGCAGCGAGGCCTGGGCGATGGCGTTGGCGACCGCGGGGAACTCGTCGGCCAGGGCCGCGCGCGAGGCGACGCCGGCCTGTGCCGCGGGCGCCAGCGCGTCGAGCGTCGCCTGCAGCTTGGCGTCGGCGGAAACCGCGCGCACCGCCGCGAGCTCGGGCGAGTAGACCGAGCCGCCGTCGACGGCGCGCCGGAGCTGCGCCACCGCCATCGTCAGCGCCGCGTCGGCAAGGCCCTGCGCGCGCGCCGCCGAGGTTGCCTTCTCCGCCGTGTCGAGCCGGCCGTTCAGGGCCGCGATCTTCTGGTTCAGGTCGTTGAGGCCGGTGCGCAGCGCGACGAAGCCCTGCGGATCGAATCCCTTCTCGAGCGCCTCGGTCCGCTTCTGCGCGTCGCGGGCGATGCCGGCGGCCTGCTCGCTCGCCTGCGCCGCGTCGCGCTTGGCCGCCGCGATCGCCGCGTCGACCTCGCCGAGGCGCTTCGACAGGGCGGCGATGTCCTGCGCCAGCTTCGGATCGACCGCGGCCGGCGCCGGCGTTGCCGGGCGGGCGGCAAGGTCGCGCTCGAGCTTGGCCAGGCGGGCGACAAGTTCGCCGGTGTCGCCCGAGGCGGCAACGGGTGCGCCGGTTGGCGCCGCAAGCCAGTACGGCCGCGCGACGTACGCGCCGGCGGCGGCGATCGCGACCACCACGGCGCTGACCAGCACGACCCCGCCCAGGCCCAGGCCGGCGCGTTCGGCCGGCATGGGCTGCGGCGGCAGGCGCGGCGACGCGGGTGGCGGATCGTCGGCCGCCTTGTCGATCGGCGGCAGCTTGAAGGTCTGCGGCGGCTCTGGCGCAGGCGCAGATGCGGGCGTGGGCGCAGTGAGCGTCTCCGCCGCCGCCGGCGGCGCGGGCTCGCCGGGCGCAAGGGAAACATTCAGCTTCTCGGCCAGCGCGACGATCTCGGCATGGCGGTTGGCGGGAATTTGGTTGCGCTCCTTCCAGCCCTGCACGGTGGAGAAGGAGATGCCCATCTTGGAGGCCATGGGGCGGATACCGCCGAAGCGCTGCACCACCTCGGCCGCGCCGATGTCGATCGCGGGCGCGCCCTGTGGCTCGGGCGCAGGCTCTGGTCCCTTGTCCGTGGGCGTCTTGGCATCATCCTCTGCCATGGTCGGTCGCTCCCTGCTGTCGAACCCGGTCGGGTCCTGCCGCTGCACCGTGGCGCCCAGCGCGGCGATCGCCGCTGCCTGCGTAGGCTCGGTGGCAACCGCCACCTTCGCCCAGGCGATCGCGGCGACGGCCTCCGCGACGGCCGGGCTGAGACAGGCTGCCACGACCCGCCGGCAGGCATCCTCGGCCTGTTCTGTACGTACCAGCGTAACAAACGTCTGCGCCGTACGGGGAGAAAAAAGGAGCACGGCGTCCAGGCGGCCGGCAAGCAGCGTATCCCTGGCGCTCGCCGACAGGCGATCGGCGGTACGCGCCCGGTACAGCGCCTCCCGCCGCACCCGGTAGCCCAGGCCGGTCAGGCGCCCGGCCAGGTCGCCGGCCACGCTTTCGCCGGCGGCATGCAGCACCAGGCCGCGATCCGCGGGATGGCGACCCTGGATCAGCCGGACCAGGGCCTCGACATCCCCGCCCGCGGTATCGACCGATGGGAACCCGGCGGCCCGGGCGGCGGCGGCGGTCGCCGGGCCGACGGCGTAGACCGGCAGGTCGCGCCGGGGGCAAGCCGCGGCGAAGGCCTCGATGCCGTTGACCGAGGTGAAGGCGAGCGCCGCGACCCCGGCGAGGTCGCCCAGCCGCGCCGGCGCGTCCGCCAAAGGCTCGATCGTCAGCAGGGGCTCGACCAGCGCGTCGAAGCCAGCCTCGGCAAGCGCGGCCGCGGTCCGCCCGGCCTCGCCGGACGGCCTGGTCACCAGCACCAGGGGGCGGCGGGCCACGGGCTACCAGCCGGCGAGGCGCTTCAGCTCGGCTCCGGCATCGGCGCCGATGCGCTCGGCATCGGCCTCG
>JAEULC010000400.1 GCA_016792605.1 Rhodospirillales bacterium | reverse complement strand
GTGCTGCGCTTCATCGGGCTGGAGAAGCGCGCCGGGGAGCTCGGCGGCTCCCTGCCCTATGGCGAGCAGCGCCTGCTGGAGGTCGCGGTCGCTCTGGCGGCCAAGCCCGACCTGCTGCTGCTCGACGAGCCGGTCTCGGGCATGAACCCGGCCGAGACGGCGAGCTTCATGCGCAAGCTGGCGGAGATCCGGGCCAAGGGCATCACCATCCTGCTGGTCGAGCACGACATGAAGATGGTGATGGGCGTGTCCGACCGCATCGTGTGCCTGAACCAGGGCCGCATCATCGCCGACGGCAAGCCGGCGGAGATCCGCCGCGACCCCAACGTGATCCGCGCCTATCTCGGCGAAAGGTTCGCCCGTGCTAACGCTTGAGGGGCTGCACTGCCGCTACGGCAAGGTCGCCGCGGTGCGCGACCTGAGCTTCACCGTGCGCCAGGGCGAGCTGGTGAGCCTGATCGGCGCCAACGGCGCAGGCAAGTCGACCACGCTGCGCGCCATCTCCGGCCTGATGAAGCCGGCCGCCGGCCGCATCCTGTTCGGCGACGAGGACATCACCCAGGCCACGGCGCGGCGCATCCTGGAGCTGGGCATCGCCCACTGCCCCGAGGGGCGGCGCGTCTTCCCCTACATGACCGTGCGCGAGAACCTGGAGATGGGCTGCTACCTGCGGCGCGACAGGCAGGGCATCGAGGCTGACCTGAAGCGCCTGTTCGAGCGCTTCCCGATCCTCTTCGAGCGTCGCGACCAGGCCGCCGGCACGCTGTCGGGCGGCGAGCAGCAGATGCTGGCGATCAGCCGCGCGCTCATGAGCCGGCCCAAGCTGGTGCTGTTCGACGAGCCGTCGCTGGGCCTGGCGCCCAACATCGTCGAGCGCATCTTCGACATCATCCGCGAGATCCGCGCCGAGGGCGTTACCGTGGTGATGGTCGAGCAGAACGCGTTCGCCGCGCTGGAACTCAGCGACCGCGCCTATGTGCTGGAGCAGGGCCGCGTGACGCTCAGCGGCACCGGCGCGGAGCTGCTAGACGATCCGCATGTCCAGCAGGCCTATCTGGGCGCCTGAGCGCAGCTTCCGCCGCCCGTAGCATCCCCCGGCGCAAATCCACCTTGTCGCCCTAGCATGACCTGACATCATGCGAGCGGCGGAAATTTGCTTTGTCGGGGTCCGGCATTTTCGGTCTACTTCCCTCCGGCGGATGACCAAATCATAAGAAACCGCCGCGGGAGAGACGCCGTGCCAGCATCATGCTGCATTGCACCACGACCTGGTGCGCCGCGTAGCCGTCGGCGTGGCGCGGCGTGACTGCGGGCGCCACCCTGTTCGAGAAGGTGTGGAACGCGCATGTCGTCCAGCGCTTCGATGGCGACCGCGACCTGATCTTCATCGACCGCCACGTGCTGCAGGAAACTACGTCAGCCGCCGCCTTCACCGGGCTGAAGCGCAACGGCCGCCCCGTGGTTCATCCCGAACTGACGCTGGCGACCCAGGACCACATCGTCTCCACCGAGCCAGTCCGCGACGAAACGAGCAATCCCGGCGGGCTGGAGCTGATGCGACTGATGCGCGCCAACGCGGCCGCGCACGGCATCCGGCATTTCGGCATCGAGGATCCGCGCCAGGGCATCGTGCACGTGATCGGGCCGGAACTCGGCGCCGCCCTGCCCGGCCTGACGCTCGCCTGCGGCGACAGCCACACGGCCACGGTCGGCGGCCTCGGCTGCCTCGGCATCGGCGTCGGCACCAGCGAGGTCGAGCACGTGCTCGCCACCCAGACCCTGCTGCTCCAGCGGCCAAAGACCATGCGCATCCGCTTCGACGGCCGGCCGGGGCCGGGCGTGGCGGCCAAGGACCTGATCCTGGCGGCGATCGGCAAGTTCGGCATCAGCGCAGGGCGCGCCCACGCGGTGGAGTATGCCGGCGCCGCGATCCAGGCCCTGCCGGTCGAGGGCCGCCTGACCGTCTGCAACATGTCGATCGAGCTCGGCGCGCGCCTGGGCGTGATTGCGCCGGACGACGCCACCTTCCAGTACATCGCCGGGCGGCCCTACGCGCCGCGCGGCCAGGACTGGGAAGCGGCGCTGGCCGAGTGGCGTACCCTGGCATCGACGCCGGACGCGGTATTTGCCCGGGACGTCGCCATCGACTGCGCCGGCCTGGCGCCGCAGGTCACCTGGGGCACGACCCAGGAAGACGTGATCGGCGTCGACGGCCGCATCCCCGACCCGGCGACCTATGGCGACCGCGACCGGCGCCAGCGCGCCGCGGCCGCGCTCCGCTACATGGACCTGAAGCCGGGCGACGCGATGGAGGGACTGAAGGTCGACATCGTGTTCATCGGCTCCTGCACCAATGGCCGGCTGTCGGACCTCGAGGCGGCGGCGCGGGTCGCCCGCGGCCGCAAGGTGGCGCCGCGGGTCCGCGCCATCGTCGTCCCCGGCTCCGCCCAGGTGAAGCGCGAGGCCGAGGCCCAGGGCCTCGACCGCGTGTTCCTGGAGGCCGGGTTCGAATGGCGCAGCCCCGGCTGCTCGATGTGCGTCAGCATCAACCAGGACGTGGTGCCGCCGGGCCAGCGGTGCCTCGCGACCTCGAACCGCAACTTCGAGAACCGCCAGGGGCCGGCAAGCCGCACGCACCTGGCCAGCCCGGCCATGGCCGCCGCCGCCGCGGTGACCGGCGCGATCACCGACAGCCGGAAGCTCGCGACATGAGGAAGCCCTTCACCGCCTTCCGGGGCATCGCCGCGCCGCTGCCGTTGTCGAACGTCAACACCGACGCGATCATCCCGTCTGACTACCTGCGGTCGGAAACGACCGACCTCGCCCGCGGCCTGTTCGGGCGCTGGCGCTTCGACGCCGAGGGCAAGGAGCGGCCGGACTTCGTGCTCAACCGGCCGCCCTTCCGCAGAGCCGAGATCCTGTTCGCCGGCGAGAATTTCGGCTGCGGCAGCTCGCGCGAGGCCGCCGCCTGGGCCCTGCAGCGCTTCGGCATTCGCGTCGTCGCCGCGCCGAGCTTCGCCGACATCTTCTACGAGAACGCGTTCCGCAACGGCCTGCTGGCCGCCGTGGTCGCCCCCGACGACCTGGCGGCGATGGTCGCCGCGCTGGAAGCGCACCCCGACGACGCGCAGGTCGAGGTCGACCTCGCCAGCCAGACGCTGGTGCGCGGCAACGCGGCGCGCATCGGCTTCCAGGTTCCCGCCTTCCGGCGCGAGGCGCTGCTGCGCGGCGACGACGAGATCGCCGGCACGCTGCGCCATGTCGAAACCATCGGCCGCTATGTGGCGGACGACCGGGCCAGGCGCGGCTGGGCCCACCGCGCCATCGCGCCCAAGGAGAATCCGTAGATGTCCCGCCCGACCATCCGGCAGGCGCTTGCCGCCGAGCAGCCGCTGGTGACGCCGCTGGCGCATGACGCCCTGTCGGTTCGCCTGATCGCGGCGGCAGGCTTCCGCGCCTTCACCGTCGGCGGCTCGGCGCTACTGGCCGCGCGCTACGGCTTCCCCGACATCGCGCTGATCGGGCTGAAGGACATGACCGAGGGGCTGCGCGACATCGCGGCGGCCAGCGACCTGCCCTTCATCGCCGATGCCGACGACGGCTATGGCGACGTGAAGGCGGTCGCGCGCACGGTCTGGGAGTACGAGACGATCGGCGTCGGCGGCATGCTGTTCGAGGACCAGCAGCGCGACCGGAAGCAGCAGCGGGCCGACAAGGCCGGCGCCGTGGTCGACGAGGCGGTGATCGAGGCCAAGCTGCGCACGGCCCTGTCGGTCCGCCGCAACCCGGAGACCTTCATCATCGGCCGCACCGACGCCTATGGCGCGCTGGGCATCGACGCCGCGCTGCGCCGCGCCGACCGGTTCCTGAAGCTGGGCGTCGACGGCGTGTTCATCGCCGGGCTGAAGACGCCCGAGGACTATGAGCGCGTCGGCCGCGAACTGAAGGGTTCGGTGCTGCTGGCGGCGATGTTCGAAGGGGCGGGCACGCCCTGGCTGACCCCGCAGGAACTCGGCCGCCTGGGCTTCCGCCAGATATCCTACCCCGTCTCGGTGATGTTCCGCGCCGTCAACGCGATCCAGTCAGGGCTTGCCGAGCTGCGCGCCCATGCGCTGGGGATCCGGCCGATGACCCCACTGACCAACGCCGTCGAGGTGCGCACCATCCTGGACAACGCCGTCGAGCTCAAGAAATGGCGGGATGTCGAAGCGACCTTCGGCGACAATGCCCCCTCTTCCGCGGAGAAAAAGTAATGGCTCCCCCCGACGCCCCGGCCCCGGTCGACACGACCAAGACGAACACGCGCCTGTTCGGCAGCGACCCCATGGCCGCGATGCTGCGCGCGCTGGGCATGGAGTACATCGCGCTGACGCCGGGCGCCAGCTTCCGCGGCCTGCATGACAGCCTGGTCAACTACCTGGGCAACACCAAGCCGCAGATGCTGCTGTGCATCCACGAAGAGCACGCCGTCGCGCTGGCCCATGGCTGGACGCGCGTCACCGGCAAGCCGATGGCGGTGGCGCTGCACAGCAACGTGGGCCTGATGCACGCGACCATGGCGATCTTCAACGCCTGGTGCGACCGCGTGCCGATCCTGATGCTGGGCGCCGTCGGCCCGATGGACGCGGTGCATCGCCGGCCCTGGGTCGACTGGATTCATACCGCCAGCGACCTCGGCGCGCTGATCCGCGGCTACACCAAGTGGGACAACCAGCCGGCCTCGGTGCCGGCCGCGCTGGAGGCGATGCTGCGCGCCTACCAGATCGCGATCACCGAGCCCAAGGGCCCGACCTTCGTCTGCCTCGACGCCACCACCCAGGAGCTGCCGATCGACCCCGCGATCGAGCTGCCGGCGCTGGAGCGCTACCGCCAGCCCGGCCCGGCCGACCCGGCGCTGGAGCAGGTGCAGGAGACCGTGCGCATCCTGCGCCAGGCCAAGCGCCCGGTGATCCTGATGGGCCGCGTGTCGCGCAAGCGCGAGGACTGGGACAAGCGCGTGCTGCTGGCCGAGCGCCTGGGCGCGGCGGTGCTGACCGACCTGAAGACCGGCGCCACCTTCCCGACCGCGCACCCGCTGCACCCCTACCCGCCCGGCCTCTACGTGTCGCCGGACGCCGGGCACCTGATCCGCGACGCCGACGCGGTGCTGGCGCTCGACTGGGTCGACGTCGCCGGCACGGTGCGCCAGGCCTGCGGCGGCGCGCTGCCGGCGGCCAGGATCATCCACTGCTCGCTCGACCAGTATGTCCACAACGGCTACTCGATGGACTACCAGGCCCTGCCGCCGGCCGACGTGGCGATGCTCGCCTCGCCCGACCGGCTGGTCGACCGGCTGCTCGACGAAATGCAGGACCATGCCAGCCCCAAGAAACTGCCGGCGCGCGCGCCCGTGCCCGAGGCCGGGCCCGAGACGATCGACGGCCGCCTGTCGGTGCAGGCCCTGGCGCGCGTCACCACTGAGTCGCTGACCCGGCACAACCCGGCCTATATCCGGCTGCCGCTCGGCTGGCCGGGCGATTGCTGCCGCTTCGCCGACCCGATGGACTATGTCGGCTTCGACGGCGGCGGCGGCATCGGCTCGGGCCCCGGCATGGCCGTGGGCGCGGCGCTCGCGCTGCGCGACGCCGGCAGCGACCGCCTGCCGGTCGCGGTGCTGGGCGACGGCGACTACCTGATGGGGCTGACGGCGATCTGGACCGCCGTGCACTATCGCATCCCCCTGCTGGTCCTGGTCGCCAACAACGAATCCTTCTTCAACGACGAACTGCACCAGGAACGCGTCGCCCGCATCCGCGGCCGGCCGATCGAGAACCGCTCCGTCGGCCTGCGCATGAGCGATCCGCCGAACGACCTGGCGACGCTGGCCAAGGGCCAGGGCGCGCAGGGCTACGGCCCCGTCAAGAGCGTCGCCGAGCTCAAGAGCGCGATCGAGCAGGGCGTGCAGAAGGTGCGCGCCGGCGCGGTCTGCGTGATCGACGTCAGCGTCGCGCCCGAGTACTCGCGCGCCATGTCCTCGACCCTGCTCCGACAGATTCCGTCCGCAAGCTGAAAACGACAACCAACCGGGAGAAACGCCATGCAGAAACGAATTCTCGCCGTCGCAGCGCTGGTGATCGGCCTCAGCGGGGCCGCCAGCGCCGAGCAGATCGCCGTCGGCAATTTCGGCGTCGCCGCCAACGGCATGCCCTACGCCGTCGCCCTGGAGAAGGGCTACTTCAAGGCCGAGGGCATCGACGTCAGCGGCATCATCACCTCGGCCGGCGGCGGCACCTCGCTGCGCAACATGCTGGCCGGCGGCGTGCCGTACGGCGAGGTCAACCCGGCGGTCGTCATCGCGGCGATCCAGCAGGGCGCCGACCTGAAGATCATCAGCGACAATGTGTGGACCGTCGCCGAGTTCGTGTGGGCGGTAAAGCCGGATTCGCCGATCAAGTCGATCAAGGACTTCAAGGGCGCGAAGATCGGCTACACCAACCCGCGCTCGACCAGCCAGGGCCTGGCCATGCTGCTGGTCAAGGAGGCCGGCCTGCAGCCGACCGACGCGGAGCTGGTGCGGACCGGCGGGTTCGGCGAGGGCGTTGCCGCGCTCGACACCGGGCTCATCACCGTCGCCCCCATGGCCGAGCCGGTGTGGTCGAAGTTCAAGGATAAGTACCGCGCCGTCGCCACCGCGAGCGAGAGCCTGCCGCCGCTCGACAACGTCGTCGGGGTCACCACCGCGAACATGGCGGCGGAAAAGGGCGAGTTCATCCGGGCCGTGATCCGCGCCCGCCGCAAGGCCGTGGAGTTCATGCACGAGAACCCGGATGCGGCGGCCGAGCTGATCATCAAGCACTACAACATCGAGCTGCCGGTGGCGAAGTCGGCGGTGAACAACCTCACCAAGTCCAAGACGAACGGCATCCCCTACTGGGGCACCGGCCAGATCCGCCTGGACGGCCTGAAGCGCATGATCGAGGTCCAGCGCATGGTCGGCACGATCAAGGGCGATGTAGACTACAAGGCCATCATCGACACCCAGTTCCTGCCGAAAGACATCCAGACCATCATCGAATAGTGCAGGATTGAAATCGTGACGAATGTCCATGTCAGCCTGAAGAACGTCACGAAGCAGTTCCAGCGCGAGGGTTCCGGGGGCGTGGTCCACGCCCTCGGCCCGCTCGACCTGGAGCTGCGCAGCGGCGAGTTCTTCGCCGTCGTCGGGCCGTCCGGCTGCGGCAAGTCCTCCCTGCTGGAGGTGATCGCCGGCCTGAGCCCGCCGACCCAGGGCGAGGTGCTGTTCGAGGGCAAGTCCATCGGCGGTCGCGTGCCCGACGGCATAGGCGTGGTGTTCCAGGAGGACGCGTCCTTTCCCTGGCTTACCGTCGCCGACAATATCGTGCTCGGCCTGCGCAAGATTCCGATCTCCAACGAGGAGCGCCAGGCCCGGGTCGACCGCGCCATCGCGATGATGGGGCTGAAGGAGTTCACCAACGCCTACCCGGCGCAGCTCTCAGGCGGCATGCGCCAGCGGGTGTGCATCGCGCGGACCCTGGTGATGGCGCCGCGCCTGATCCTTCTCGACGAGCCGTTCGGCGCACTCGACCAGCAGACCCGCCTGCTCATGGGCGAGGAGGTGCTGAAGCTGTGGCGCCAGACCGGCGCGACGATCTTCCTCATCACCCACGCGCTGGACGAGGCCGCCATGCTGGCCGACCGCATCGGCGTGATGTCGGCCCGGCCGGGCCGCCTCATGGACGTGATCGAGACCGGCTGGCCGCGCGAGCGCGACAGCCGCGTCGTCGAGAGCCCTGCTTTCGGCGAGATCACCGCGCGGCTGTGGAAGTCGCTGCGCGCCGAGTCGATAAAGGCGATCGGCAAGGCGGACGCCGCATCGTGAAGCGCTACGCCACGCCGCTGCGTTTCCTGGTGCTGATCGGACTCTTCGTCGGGCTGGAGATCCTGTGCCGGACCAAGGTGATCGACCCCTTCACCATGCAGCCGCCGACGCTGATCGTCCGCGACCTCTGGAACCTGCTCGCCGCCGGCAAGCTCAACAAGGCGATCGCCAAGACGTTGTCCAACGCCGCGATCGGCTTCGCGCTGGCAGTGTCGGTCGGCATCACGGCGGCCCTGGTCATCCATCGCGTCCGCATCCTGCGCGAAGCGCTGGATCCGCTCTTCGCCACCTACTACGCCATCCCGGTGCTGGCCTTCTATCCGCTGCTCATCATCATCTTCGGCCTGGGCAACATCCCCAAGATCATGATCGCCTTCATGCTCGGCGTGATCGCGGTGATCGTGAATACGCTCAACGGGCTCGACCGCGTGCCCCGGGTGATGCTGAAGACCGCGCGAATCGTGCGCATGTCGCCGGTCGAGACCGCCTTCCGCGTCACCCTGCCCTACGCCGCGCCCTACGTGCTGACCGGCGTCAAGTTCGCCGTCGCCTACTCGCTGATCGGCATCATCGGCTCCGAGTTCGTGATGTCGACCGAGGGCATGGGGTTCGAAATATCCTTTGCCTACACAAACTTCGACAACGCCACGATGTACCCGCTCATCCTGCTCATCCTGATCGTCTCGATTTCGATCAACCTGCTGGTGGGATTGTGGGAGAAGCGGCTGCTGGCGCGCCGGGGGCTGCGATGAGCACCCTTCGCGCCTGGCGCGGCCCGGTCCTGATGATCGTCGGACTCCTGTCCGCGTGGCAGGCGCTCTACTGGATCACCGGTGATATCGCGCTGCGGTCGCCGGCCGACACGATCCGCCACAGCTGGGCCCTGTTCCAGCGCCCGGCCATGTGGCCGCACATCAGGGAGACCGCGACCGCCTTTTCCGCCGCCATCGTCATCGCGGTGACCCTCGGCATGTCGGTAGGCCTGACGCTCGGCTTCAGCCGCCTGGCCGGCCAGGTGTTCGAACCGATGCTGGTCGCGCTCTACTCGGTGCCGAAGGTCACGCTCTACCCGATCCTGCTGTTGATGTTCGGCCTCGGGATCTCGGCCAAGATCGCGTTCGGCGCGCTCCACGGGTTCATCCCCATCGCGCTCTTCACCATCAACGCCGTCCGCAACGTGCGGCCGATCCTGATCAAGACCGGCCGGGTGCTGAACTACGACACGTCCGATCTGGTCTGGCGGATCCTGATCCCCGCGGCCCTGCCGGAGATCTTTTCCGGCATCCGCATCGGCCTGGCGTTGACCATGATCGGCACGGTGCTGGGCGAGATGTTCGCTTCGCAGCGCGGGCTGGGCTACCTGCTGATGAACGCCATCGGCCTCCACGATGTCGACCTCATCATGTCGATCACCTTCGTGCTGATCGTGTTCGCGGCGGTGGTCAGCTCCATCCTGCTGGCGATCGACCGGCGCCTGCATCGCCGGGTGTAGTATCCGGCCATGCGCCGCCTGCCCCCGCTCAACGCCATCCGCGCCTTCGAGGCGACCGCACGCCACCTGAGCTTCACCAAGGCGGCCAAGGAGCTGTTCGTGACCCAGGGCGCCGTCAGCCGCCATGTCGCGGCGCTGGAGCGCGAACTGGCCACCAAGCTGTTCCTGCGCCACCACCGGGCGATCGAGCTGACCACCAAGGGCGAGGTCTACTTCCGGGCGTTGCGCGACGCATTCGAGCGCATCCAGGACGCGACCGACCACGTCTCGGGCGTCTCCGACACCCCGACCCTCAGGGTGAAGCTGCCGCCGACCTTCGCCATCCGCTGGGTGGTACCGCGGCTGGCCCGGCTGCATGCGATGGACCGCGCGCTCGACGTGCAGATCACCACCTCGCACAGCCCGGCGGATTTCGACCGCGAGGAGATCGACATCGCGATCTACTCGGGCGAGCAGCCCCCAGCCGGCTGCATTGCCATACGCCTGTTCGGCGAGCGCCTGACCCCGGTCTGCAGTCCCGACCTGCTGCGCGGCCGGACCCGCGCCTTGCGCCGGCCGTCCGACCTGAAGCGCCACACGCTGCTCTGCTCGCTGCACCGGCCCAAGGACTGGCCGACCTGGATCGCGGCGGCGGGCGTGCGCGACATCGACGGCAACAGCGGCCTCAAGTTCGAGAATTCGAGCCTTGCCTACCAGGCGGCCATCGACAAGCTGGGCATCGCCATGGCACAGACCGCGCTGGTGGCAGAAGACCTAGCCACCGGCCGGCTGGTCGCGCCCTTCGACCTGCTGGTGCCGGCGAGCGGCGCCTACTTCCTGCTCTACCCGCCGCGCTCGCGCGAGCTGGAGAAGGTACGGCGCTTCCAGGCCTGGATCCTCAAGGAATGCGCCGGAATGGAGAAGCAGAAATGACCGAGACGCCAGGACGGCAAGCGCGCGGGCGGCGCGAGGACGCAAGGCTGCTGCGCGGCGAAGGCGCGTTCACCGCGGACTACGCGCCGCCGGGCTTGCTGCATCTCGTCTTCGTGCGCAGTCCCTACGCCCATGCGCGGGTCGGCGCCATCGACACCGCGGTCGCTGCCGGCCTGCCCGGCATCGTTGCCGTCTGGACCGCCGCCGACCTGGCGCGCGACGGCCTGCCGGCGCTCACCGCCGCCGTCGACCTGAAGCGTCCCGACGGCTCGCCCGCCCCGTCCACCCCGCGTCCCCTCCTGGCCGCCGGCACCGTGCGCCATATCGGCGAACCCGTGGCGCTGGTGATCGCGGAGAGCGTGCAGGCCGGTGTCGACGCGGCCGAGCAGGTCGCGGTCGACTACGATGCCCTGCCCGCGACAACCACCGCGCGCGGCGCGCAGGAACCGGGCGCGCCAGCGATTTGGGACCAGGCCCCCGGCAACATCGCGTTTCGCTGGCAGCACGGCGACCGGGACGGCGTGGCCAAGGCGATCGCCGGCGCCGCGCATGTCACGCGGCTCAGCTACGGCATCTCGCGCGTCGCCGCCGCGCCGATGGAACCGCGCCTGACCCTGGCCGAGCCGGTCGCGGGCGGACGAATCCAGCTTCTGGCCAGCACGCAGAATCCCTACCAGATCCGCGACGGGCTGGCGAAGCTGTTCAACCATCCGCCCGCAAGCATCCGCGTGGTCGCGCGCGATGTCGGCGGCTCCTTCGGCATGAAGGCCGGCCTGTCGCGCGAGGAGGCCCTAGTCTACTGGACGGCACGCAAGCTCGGCCGTCCCGCGCGCTGGATGTCCGACCGCAGCGAGGCGTTCCTCAGCGACGACCAGGCCCGCGACGTGCAGTTCGAGGCCACGTTGGCGCTCGACGCCCAAGGCATCTTCCAGGCGCTGCAGGTGCGCTACGACGTCAATATCGGCGCCTACCTTTCCGGCCGCTCGATGGGGCCGATCACCAATATCGGCGGCGTCGCCGGCGTCTACCGTACCCCGCTGATCGCGGCCGAGGTCTATGGCGTGCTGACCAACACGCTCCCGACCTCGCCCTATCGCGGCGCCGGAAGGCCCGACGCCACCTTCGTGATCGAGCGGCTGATCGACCTGGCGGCGCGCGAGCTTGGCGTCGACCCGATCGACCTGCGCCGCCGCAACCTGATCCCGGCCGAGGTGATGCCCTACAAGACGGGCCTGCTGTTCGAATACGACTGCGGCGACTTCCGCGCCAACATGGACCTTGCCGCGAAGAACGCCGATGTCGCCGGCTTCCCGGCGCGCAAGGCTGCGTCGGAGGCGCGCGGCCAGCTGCGCGGCCTGGGCATCTGCAACCCGATCGAGGTCGCGGGCGGACCGTACAACAAGGTCGGGCCGGACCAAGCCCGGCTCGTCGTGCGGACGGACGGCACGGTGCATCTCTACACCGGCGCCATGTCGGTCGGCCAAGGGCTGGAAACCGCCTGGGCCGAGATGGCGGCGGCGCGGCTCGGCATCCCGGTCGACCGCCTCGTCTACCACCAGGGCGATACGGACAACCTCAGCACCGGGCGCGGCAGCGGCGGCTCGGCCGGGCTTTGCGTCAGCGGCACCGCCGTCGCCCAGGCCATCGAGGCTACGATCGAGGCCGGGCGGACCCTCGCCGCGAACCATCTGGAGACCGCCGTCGCCGACATCGAGTACGGCGCCGGCAGCTTCACCGTGGCCGGCACCGACCGGTCGGTCTCGCTCGCGGCGCTGGCCCAGGTCGCCGCCGACACGCAGGCCGATGTTCGGCCGTCCGAGCAGGGCCTGACCGGCGCGGCGCATTTCCAGCCGCCGCGCGTCACCTTCCCCAACGGTTGCCATGTCTGCGAGGTCGAGGTCGATCCCGAGACCGGCGCGGTCGCGGTGCAGTCCTATGTCGTGGTCGAGGACATCGGCCGCGTGCTGAGCCGCATGCTGGCGCACGGGCAGATCCATGGCGGCGTGGCCCAGGGCATGGGCCAGGCGCTGGGCGAGCAGATCCGCTACGACCCTGAAACGGGCCAGCTCCTGACCGGCTCGTTCATGGACTACGCCATGCCGCGCGCCAGCGACATTCCACCGATTTCGATCGAGATGCGCGAGGTGCCGACCAAGGTGAACGCGCTCGGCGCCAAGGGCGTCGGCGAGGCCGGGACCGTGGGCGCGCTGGCGGCGACGATCAATGCGATCTGCGACGCGCTGGCGCCGCTCGGCGTCCGCCACCTCGACATGCCGGCCACGCCCGACCGCGTCTGGGCCGCGATCCAGGCAGCGCGCAACAGCCGCTAGCGAATGGCGATGCTGCGTAGGCCCGCCACGACGGGACCGTCCGCGTCGTACCGGGTGGCCAGCCCAACCTCGGCGCTGATCTTGCGCATGTAGTCGAGAATGCGCGCGCCCGTCTCGCTGTCGGCGGCGACCGGCTCGGGCTGGTTCTCGCCGTTGATCAGGCAGGGCAGCAGTCCGATTGCGCCGGGCGCCTTGCCGTCGAAGGCCTGGACGGCAATCCCGGTCATGCGCGCGTCGGGATGGAACGGCATCAGCGGGTAGCCGGCGCGCGGCTAGATCGCGTGCTCGCCCATCTGCTTCAGCTTATCGATCTCGCGCTGCGTGAGCGCCGTTTCCATGCCCGGCAGATCGAAGGCGAAATGCCCCAGTCCGTAGAAGATCGGCTTGCCGCGATAGAGTTCAACGCCGCGCAGGTAGTGGTGATGATGGCCGTAGACGAGGTCCGCGCCGGCATCCACCGCCGCGCGGCCGAGCGTGTATTCGTAGTCCATCAGCACCGCCGGCCGGCTGGCCGTGCCCCAGTGGAAGCTGGCGACGACGAGATCGGCCCGCGCCTTCGCCTGTTCGACCGATTGCGTCAGGACGGCAAGATCCTCGGGATAGGGCACGGTGCGCACCTGTGGCTGCACCCCGGGCTCGACCTTGCCGTAGGCGTCCCAGTCGGGAATGTAGTAGTGCGAATGGATGCGCATCGCGGCGAGGCCGGGCACCTTCGCGCGCGCCTCGTAGCCCGCCTGGTAGACCGAGGA
>JAEULC010000377.1 GCA_016792605.1 Rhodospirillales bacterium | reverse complement strand
CTTGAACGCCTCCTGGTCGGCGATGTTGAGCGGCGGCGGGTCTCGGAAGTTCGAGGAATAGAGCCGGTTGCCCGCTGCGTCGGTCCAGCCGATGCCGGCCAGCACGGGCGATTGCCCGAGGATCGCCTTCAGCATCTCGTGAATCGCGGCGTCGCTGCGTCCGGCATCGCCGTCGGCGCTCGCATGAAGTTCGGCCGCCGCTTCGAGCGCGCGAGTCACCGTTTCGACGGTTCGCGCCGCATGCTCGACAAGCAACTGCTGTGCATTGTACGTCTCGCGCTCGGCGCCGGCGATGGCGACGCGGTACTCCCGGTCGGCCTCATACGCGGTCATCGCCAGGATCAGCACGACCAGCGCACCGACGATGGCGGCGACCAGGGCGACTGGACGCGGCACGGACTTCAACGCGGTTTCCCCTCACATCGGCCCTGCGCGCACCCGCCTCCGGGATTCCGGCGCGCACGGCCAGATCACGCGCCAATGTCCCATCGGGGCGTTTAACATTCTCTTAAGTCTATGCGGACACGGGCTTTTACCCTGGTGTGGACGCGCCCGGTCCGAATTCGCCCGCCGGGCCAACGTGCCTTGTAAGCACGACGGTCCACGCTTTAATATAGGGCTCTGCGCGACGCATAGCGCCCTGCCCACAAGAGCTTGTTATGTCATCGACCCATCACAGCAAAGTATTGATTCTCGGCGGCGGTCCGGCCGGTTTCACCGCGGCGATCTATGCAGCCCGCGCAAACCTCAAGCCGACGCTGGTGATGGGGATGCAGCCCGGCGGCCAGCTTACGATCACCACGGACGTCGAGAACTACCCCGGCTTCGCCGAGGCGGTGCAGGGCCCCTGGCTGATGGAGCAGTTCCAGAAGCAGGCCGAGCATGTCGGCACCAAGCTGGTCAACGACACCATCGTGTCGGTCGACCTGAAGCGCCGGCCCGTGGTCTGCGTCGGCGACAGTGGCGACACCTACACGGCCGACGCGCTGATCATCGCCACGGGCGCCCAGGCGCGCTGGCTGGGGCTGGAGAGCGAAACCAGGCTTCGCGGCCACGGCGTATCGGCCTGCGCCACCTGCGACGGATTTTTCTACCGCGGCAAGAAGGTCGCCGTGATCGGCGGCGGCAATTCGGCGGTCGAGGAAGCGCTGTTCCTGACCCATTTCGCGACCGAGGTGGTGGTGATCCACCGCCGCGACCATTTCCGCGCCGAGCGCATCATGCAGGACCGCCTGCTGGCCAATCCCAAGATCAAGGTGATCTGGAACAGCGTGGTCGACGAGATCGTCGGCACCCCGGGCGCGGACGGCCTGCCGCCCGCGGTCAGCGGCGTGCGCATCCGCAACGCCCAGACCGGCGCGGCCAGCGAGATCGCGCTCGACGGCGTGTTCGTCGCCATCGGTCACGATCCGGTGACCGGGCTGTTCAAGGGCCAGCTCGAGATGGACAAGGACGGCTACCTGATCACGGCGCCGGACTCCACGGCGACGTCGATTCCCGGCGTCTACGCCGCGGGCGACGTGAAGGACAAGGTGTTCCGGCAGGCCGTGACGGCTGCCGGCATGGGCTGCATGGCGGCGCTGGAAGCCGATCGCTACCTCGCCGCCGCGGCCCACAGGACTGCCGAAGCGGCGCAATAGGCGCGCACGGCAGAAGGGGAAGGGGGACTAGCCATGCCGACGAGCGGCAGACCGCCCGGCTCGCCCAATCGTCCGCTGATGGACTGGGACAAGCTGCGCGTCTTTCACGCCGTGGCCGAGGCCGGCAGCTTCACCCATGCCGGGGAGATGCTGAACCTCAGCCAGTCGGCGGTCAGCCGGCAGATCGGCGCGCTCGAGGAAAGCCTGCGCGTGCCGCTGTTCCACCGCCACGCCCGCGGGTTGATCCTGACCGAGCAGGGCGAATTGCTGTACGACACGGCGCGCGACGTGGTCCACAAGCTCGCCATGGCCGAGGCGATGCTGAGCGAGAGCAAGGACCGGCCGCGCGGGCCCCTGACCGTCACGACGACCGTTGCCTTCGGCTCGGCCTGGCTGACGCCGCGCATGCGCGAGTTCCTGGAGCTCTACCCCGAGATCGACCTGACCCTGGCGCTGGACGACGCCGAGCTCGACCTCGGCATGCGCGAGGCGGACGTCGCGATCCGCATGTCGCCGCCGCGCCAGGCCGACCTGATCCAGCGGCCGCTGTTGACGCTGAAATCCGAGATCTTCGCCTCGCACGACTACATCCAGAAATACGGCAAGCCCGAGAAGGCCGAGGACCTCGACAACCACCGCATCGTCGTCTACGGCGACACCGGAAACCTGCCGGTGCCGCACATCAACTGGCTGCTCGAGATCGGCGCCAGCCCGGAGCGCCCGCGCCGGCCGGTGCTGCGCGTCAACAACATCTACGGCATCTACCGCGCGATCCGCAGCGGCGTCGGCATCGGTTCGCTCGGCGGCTACATGGTGCCGCCAGACGCGCCGTTCGTGCGCATCCTGCCCGAGCTGTCGGGGCCGCCGGTGCAGGCCTACTTCGTCTATCCCGAAGAGCTGCGCCACTCCAAGCGCATCGCGGTCCTGCGCGACTTCCTCGTGCGCCAGGTCGCCGAAGGCAAGAGCTAGAACAGCGTCAACTCCGTCATCGTATTGCCTTTTCGCAATGCACTGGATGTAAGCGCTTGCTTTCAACCGGTGCAGCCATGCGTTAGCGACATGAGGGGACTGACGATTCTCTGGTGGGAACCAAAGCCCCCGTCGCCTATTTACATAGCGGTTGCTGCGGCGCGGCGCGCCCGGCACACGGAATTTTTCGGAATTCCGGACCTTCGGGTTCGGGATGGGGTCTTCGGACCCTACGTCTCCCAGACGTGAAGCCTCCCTGTTCAACTAAAGCCCCGCCTTGTGCGGGGTTTTTTTTGTGCGTTGTTCGTGCCCTGTTGCAGCGACGGCCGATCCTTCGAGCTGCGTCTTTGGCGCTCCGCCGTTGACGGCGCTCGCATCTTTTGCGCATGATCCGAATTGCGATACAGCCTTCGTGTTGCCTCGCCAAGAACGAGCTTAAAAGGCTCATTTACTAGGCATTTCGGCGATTGATCAAATTGTCGCCAATGCGGAACGGGGAGGAAGCGTGGCTGGCGACGTGGTATTGGCCACCGAGGGCCTGACCAAGGAATTTAAGGGCTTCGTCGCCGTCAAGGACGTGTCGCTGAAGGTCGCGCGCGGCTCGATCCACGCGTTGATCGGGCCCAACGGCGCCGGCAAGAGCACCTGCTTCAACCTCCTCACCAAGTTCATCGAGCCGACCCGCGGCCGCATCGTCTACAACGGCCAGGATATCACCGGCGGCAAGCCGGCGCAGATCGCGCGCCTGGGGCTGGTCCGCTCGTTCCAGATCTCCGCGGTATTCGGGCACCTGACCGCCCTGGAGAATGTACGGGTGGCACTGCAGCGCGCGCTCGGCACCTCGTTCCACTTCTGGCGCTCCGACCGCTCGCTGGCGGCGTTGAACGAGCGCGCGCTGGAGCTCTTGAACGAGGTCGGCCTTGGCGAATGGCACGACCGGCCGGCGGTCGAGCTGCCCTATGGCCGCAAGCGGGCGCTGGAGATCGCAACCACCCTGGCGCTCGACCCCGAGATGATGCTGCTCGACGAGCCGATGGCGGGCATGGGCCACGAGGACATCGACCGCGTCTCGGCGCTGATCCGCCGCGTCGCCCAGAACCGCACCGTGCTGATGGTCGAGCACAACATGAAGGTCGTCGCCAGCCTCAGCGACCGCATCACCGTGCTGGCGCGCGGCGAGGTGCTGGCCGAGGGTCCCTACGAGGAAGTGTCGCGCGAAGCCGCCGTGATCCAGGCCTACATGGGCAGCACGCACCAGGGAGAGCTGCGTGGTCGCAGCCATTAACACGCCGTCGCCCGCCGTGGCCCCGCTGCTGCAGGTGAAGGACCTGCACGCCTTCTACGGCGAGTCGCATATCCTGCACGGCGTCGAGATGACGGTCGGCACGGGCGAGCTCGTCACGCTGCTGGGTCGAAACGGCGCCGGCAAGACGACGACCCTGAAGTCGATCATGGGCATCGTCGGCCAGCGGCGCGGCCAGGTCACCTTCGGCGGCACCGAGACGATCGCCGCGCCCTCGCACCGGATCGCCCGCATGGGCCTGGCCTTCTGCCCCGAGGAGCGCGGCATCTTCGCCTCGCTCAGCGTCGAGGAGAACCTGATGCTGCCGCCGACGGTCAAGGCAGGCGGCATGAGCGTCGACGAGATCTACGCGCTCTTCCCCAACCTGAAGGAACGCCGGCGCAGCCAGGGCACCAAGCTGTCGGGCGGCGAGCAGCAGATGCTGGCGATCGGCCGCATCCTGCGCACCGGCGCCCGGTTCCTGCTGCTCGACGAGCCGACCGAGGGCCTGGCGCCGGTCATCATCGAGCAGATCGGCAACTGCATCCGGCAGCTGAAGCAGCGCGGCTTCACCATCCTGCTGGTCGAGCAGAACTTCCGCTTCGCCGCGACCGTGTCCGACCGCTTCTACGTGATGGAGCACGGACGCATCGTCGACACGCTGGCCCATGCGGAGCTCGACCGGCGCATGGCCGACCTGCAGGCGTATCTGGGACTTTGAGCAACGGATCATCTTGGCAGAAGGAGGAATCGTCATGAAGAAACTGATGGGCAGCTGGCTCGCGGGCGTCGCTCTCGCGGCGCTGGCGGCGACCGGCGCGCAGGCACAGATGAGCGACGGCGCGATCAAGATCGGCGTCCTGACCGACATGTCCAGCCTCTACACCGACCTGTCGGGCGCCGGCTCGGTGCTGGCCGCCCGCCTGGCGGTCGAGGACTTCGGCGCCGCCGCGAAGGGCATGAAGGTCGAGATCATCTCGGCCGATCACCAGAACAAGGCCGACGTGGGATCGACCACGGCGCGCAGCTGGTACGACGTCGAGAAGGTCGACGTGATCGTCGACACGCCGAACTCCGGCGTGGCGCTGGCGGTCAACGAGGTGACGCGCGAGAAGAACAAGGTGTTCCTGGTCTCGGGCGCCGCGTCCTCCGACCTGACCGGCCCGAAGTGCTCGCCCAACACGGTTCACTGGACCTACGACACCTGGGCGCTGGCGAACGGCACCGGCAACGCGATCGTGAAGACCGGCGGCGACAGCTGGTTCTTCCTGACCGCCGACTACGCCTTCGGCCACGCGCTGGAGCGCGACACCGAGGCGGTGGTGACCAAGAACGGCGGCAAGGTGCTGGGCAA
The DNA here is from genome assembly GCA_016792605.1 of Rhodospirillales bacterium. Taxonomy (GTDB): domain Bacteria; phylum Pseudomonadota; class Alphaproteobacteria; order JAEULC01; family JAEULC01; genus JAEULC01. Next base: position 5,107 of record JAEULC010000377.1, on the reverse strand, counting down.
GGTGCGCCACCCGCTGAACAACGCCGATTTCTCGTCCTTCCTGCTGCAGGCGCAGTCCTCGAAGGCCAAGATCGTCGGCCTGGCGAACGCCGGCGGCGACACCACTAACGCCATTAAGCAGGCAGCCGAGTTCGGCATCGTCAAGGGTGGCCAGAGCCTGGCCGGCCTGCTGGTGTTCCTGACCGACGTGCATGGCCTGGGCCTGCAGACGGCGCAGGGCCTGATCATGACCGAGGCCTGGTACTGGGACATGACCGACGCCAACCGCGCGTTCGCCAAGCGCTTCGCGGCGGCCAACAAGGGTATCCACCCGACCATGATCCATGCCGGCGTCTATTCCGCCGTCACCCACTACCTGAAGGCGGTCGAGGCGGTGAAGAGCGACGCCGACGGCAAGGCCGTGGTCGAGAAGATGAAGGCCACGCCGACCGACGACTCGCTGTTCGGCAAGGGGACGATCCGCAAGGACGGGCGCAAGGTGCACGACATGTACCTGTTCGAGGTGAAGAAGCCCGCCGAGTCGAAGGGCCCCTGGGATTACTACAAGCTGCGTTCGACCATCCCGGCGGCCCAGGCCTTCCGGCCGATGGCCGAGGGCAACTGCCCGATCGCCGGGTAAGGCAGCCTCGTTCCCCCGCCCGGGACCGCCCGGGCGGGGGAGCAGGCATCCGCCATGACGGTCTTCGGCGTTCCCACCCAGGCCCTGTTCGGCCAGCTTCTGCTGGGCCTGATCAACGGCTCGTTCTACGCGATGCTGAGCCTCGGGCTCGCCGTGATCTTCGGCCTGCTCAACGTGATCAACTTCGCCCACGGCGCGTTCTACATGGTGGGCGCGTTCGTCGCGTGGTTCCTGCTGCAGCACCTGGGGATCAGCTACTGGTGGTCGCTGATCCTGTCGCCGGCCATCGTCGGGCTGCTGGGGATCGTCATCGAGCGCACGATGCTGCGCCATCTCTACAAGCTCGACCATCTCTACGGGCTGCTGCTCACCTTCGGCCTGGCGCTGATCATCGAGGGCCTGTTCCGCAACGAGTTCGGCTCCTCGGGCCAGCCCTACCGCATCCCCGACCAGCTCCTGGGCGCGCAGAACCTGGGCTTCATGTTCCTGCCCAACTACCGCGGCTGGGTGGTCGCCGCCTCGCTGACCGTGTGCCTGGCGACCTGGTTCATGATCGAGCACACCAAGCTCGGCGCCTATCTGCGCGCCGCGACCGAGAACCCGTCGCTGGTGCAGGCCTTCGGCATCAACGTGCCGCGCATGATCACGCTGACCTACGGCTTCGGCGTCGCGCTGGCCGCCTTCGCCGGCGTGCTGGCCGCGCCGATCTACCAGGTCAACCCGAACATGGGATCGAACCTGATCATCGTCGTGTTCGCCGTGGTCGTGATCGGCGGCATGGGGTCGATCATGGGCTCGATCGTCACCGGCTTCCTGCTCGGCGTCGTTGAGGGACTGACCAAGGTGTTCTATCCCGAGGCGTCCAACACGGTGATCTTCGTGATCATGATCGTGGTCCTGCTGCTGAAGCCCGCGGGCCTGTTCGGAAAGGCACAGTGATGGCGGCGGAATCGGCCCTTTCCACGACGGCCGCGGGCGGTGGCGACCGCAACGCCGAGCGCACCTTCGCGATCGGCTTCGCGATTATGCTGGGCTTCTTCGTGCTGTCGCCGCTGGCGATCTACCCGATCTTCCTGATGAAGGTGATGTGCTTCGCGCTGTTCGCCTGCGCGTACAACCTTCTGCTCGGCTATGTCGGCCTGGTCAGCTTCGGCCACGCGGCCTTCCTGGGCGCGGCAGGCTACGTCGCCGCCCATTCGGCCAAGGTCTGGGGATTCCCGCCCGAGCTGGCGATCCTGGCCGGCACCGCCAGTTCGGCCGTGCTGGGCGCGGTGTTCGGCTGGCTGGCGATCCGCCGCCAGGGAATCTATTTCGCCATGATCACGCTGGCCCTGGCGCAGATGCTCTACTTCTTCTGCCTGCAGGCCAAGTTCACCGGTGGCGAGGACGGCATCCAGGCCGTGCCGCGCGGGCACCTGTTCGGCCTCATCGACCTGGCGCAGACGATGAACCTCTACTGGGTCGTGCTGGCGATCTTCGCCTTCGGCTTCCTGGTCATCTACCGCACGATCCATTCGCCCTTCGGCCAGGTGCTGAAGGCGATCCGCGAGAACGAGCCGCGCGCCGTGTCGCTGGGCTACCAGGTCGAGCGCTACAAGCTGCTGGCGTTCGTTCTGTCGGCCGCCCTGTCCGGGCTCGCCGGCTCCACCAAGGCGATCCTCTTCCAGCTCGCCACGCTGACCGACGTCTACTGGGCGATGTCCGGCGAGGTGATCCTGATGACCTTGCTGGGCGGGCTGGGGACGGTCTTCGGCCCGGTCGTCGGCGCCTTCATCATCATCGGCGCGCAGAACTACCTGGCGAAATACGGCTCCTGGGTGACGATCATCCAGGGCTTCATCTTCGTGGTCTGCGTGCTGGCCTTCCGCCGCGGCGTCGTGGGCGAGCTCGGCCGCTACCTGCGGCGCTCGCTGTAAGGGCTTCCCGGCTCAGCCGGCGGCCACCATCGCCGGCTTCAGCCGGCCGCCACCATCGCCGCCACCGCGCCGATCCACACCATGAACGCAGCGGCGACCGTGTAGAGGACAGGCGTCCGCCCCACCGACCATGCAGATGACATTGCGATCATGTGTACCTCCCCGGCTGTCCGTGGCTTCGGATCCCGGCTGCTTCGCCGCGATCCTCATAGAGTGAATTCTACGCAAATTGACGGGGAGCGATGTGCGCGACGTCACACACGGCGTGCGGGCGCACACAAATCTTGCCGGTTCGTTCCCGCCCGGCGCGACTAACTTACTGATTTCCCTAGGGCCGGTTGCTCAGAACCAGTAGCTCCGGCCGATCACGTGGCCGATCGCGGTGGCCATGACCGACTGCACGGCGCGGGTGAAGTCGAAGAGAATCGCGCCGCCGGTGTGGAACCAGCCATAGGCGAGAAGGGTGACGCCGGAGCCGAACAGGCCGACCTTCGTGGCCGAGGCGCCGGACTCATCAAGTAAAAAACGCTTCATCATGGCATTCGCTCCCCTTCCTGGAGGCGACAGCACCCTCACTGTTGATTACCATAACACCGGTAACGAAAGATGACAAGTGATCACTGTCCATGTATTAATGAAAGATTGCATTATCTTCATATTTTATGTCGGTTTTACTTCATTTCTTGGAAAGTGATCCAACAGGCAGCGGCCGACGTACCGACGCCATGCACCGCCCGCCCTGCATCCTGTGGTTCCGCCAGGATCTTCGCCTCGCCGATCATCCCGCCCTTGCCGCGGCGCTCCGCCACGGCGTCGTCGTCCCGCTGTTCATCCTCGACGAGACGGCGCCCGGCGGCTGGCCGCAGGGCGCGGCCAAGCGCTGGTGGCTGCACGGAAGCCTCGCGGCGCTCGACCACGCCCTGCGGACGATCGGAAGCCGGCTGGTGCTGCGGCGCGGCCCCGCCGCGGCCGTGCTGGACGAGGTCATTCGCGAAACCGGCGCCACGGCCGTGGCCTGGAGCCGCTGCTACGAACCCGGGGCCATCGCCCGCGACAAGGCGATCAAGGCGGCGCTCCGGGCGCGCGGGGTGGCGGTCGAGAGCGTCAACGGATCGCTGCTGGTAGAGCCCTGGGACATCGCGACCGGCGCCGGCAAGCCCTACGCGGTCTTCACCCCGTTCTGGAAGGCGCTGCGCGGCCGCGGCGACCCGCCGGCGCCGCTTCCCGCCCCGACGACCCTGCCGGTGCCGGCCGCCATGCCGAAAAGCGACGCGCTGGAGGACTGGCGCCTGCTCCCGACCGCGCCCGACTGGGCCGGTGGCCTGCGCGCCGCCTGGGTGCCCGGCGAGGCCGGCGCCCGCGCCGCGCTGATGGAGTTTCTCGACCACGGCCTCGCCGGCTATGCCCAGCAGCGCGACCGACCGGACATCGACGGCACTTCGCGCCTGTCGCCCTATCTGGGCCTGGGCGCGATCGGCCCGCGACAGGTCTGGCACGCCGTCCAGTCCCGCGCCGCCGCGCATCCCGGGCAAGGCGGCGCGGCCGAAGCCTATCTGCGCGAGCTGGGCTGGCGCGAGTACGCCTACCACCTGCTCTATCACTGGCCCGACCTGCCGGAGCGCAATTGGCGCGACGGGTTCGAGCACTTCCCGTGGCGGGCGGACTACTCCGCGCTCCAAGCCTGGCAGCGCGGCATGACCGGCTATCCGATCGTCGACGCCGGCATGCGCCAGCTCTGGCAGACGGGCTGGATGCACAACCGGGTGCGGATGATCGCCGCCTCGTTCCTGATCAAGGACCTGCTGATCCACTGGCGGACGGGCGAGGACTGGTTCTGGGACACGCTCGTCGACGCGGACCTGGCGGTCAACGCCGCGAGCTGGCAGTGGGTCGCCGGCACGGGCGCCGACGCCGCCCCCTATTTCCGCGTGTTCAACCCCGTGCTGCAGGGCCGGAAGTTCGATCCCCACGGGGACTACGTGCGCCGCTTCGTGCCCGAGCTGGCGCGCCTGCCCGCGGACCACATTCACGAGCCCTGGACGGCGCCGGCCGATGTGCTGCGCCAGGCCGGCGTCGCGCTGGGCCGCGACTATCCCCGGCCGATCGTCGACCATGCCCAGGCGCGCCTGCGCGCGCTCGCCGCGTTCAAGGCCCTCGGCAAGGCGGACGAAGCGGCGGACTGACGGCTAGGCCGGCGCCAGCACGTCGAGCGCAGACCGCTCGACATGCAGCACGATCCAGATGCGACCGCTCGCGTCGACATGCTGGGCATGGCTCGCCGCCCGCCTGCCCGGCTTGTCGTCGATATGCATCCGGCGCGGCGCGCTGAGTCACGCGCCGGCCGCGCGCCACGGTCGGCGGCGGCGCGCCCTTCTCGCCGGCAAGGTAGCGCCGGAGCGCCTCGCGCTCGTTCGACCGCACCATCACGACATCGAGCATGCCGTCGCCCGGATCGGCGTGCGGCGCCAGCGCCAGGTTGGGACCGAGCTGGCAGAGATTCATCGCCTCGATCAGCAGGAAGCGCCCGGCGAACCGCTTGCGGTCGACGGTCACGGTCGCCTCGAAGCAGCGC
>JAEULC010000356.1 GCA_016792605.1 Rhodospirillales bacterium | reverse complement strand
GCCGCGCGCGCTTCCTCGGCCGCCGCCTTCGCCGCGCTGGGCACGGCGATCGACGCGACGGTGAAGTCGCGCGCGATCGTCGGCTTCACGCCCTTGGGCAGCTCGACCTTGCTGATGTGCACGCTGTCGCCGATGTCCAGGCCCGCCAGGCTGACGGTCAGCTTCTCGGGGATCGTGTCGATGCTGCAGTACAGCTCGATCTGGCGGCGGACGATGTTCAGCACGCCGCCGCGCTTCAGGCCCGGGCTCTGATCGTCATGCACGAAGACCACCGGCACCTCGACGCGGATGCGCGTATCGGCGCCGATCCGCATGAAATCGACATGCAGCGGACGGTCGGAGACCGGATCCTTCTGCACGTCGCGCGGCAGCACGCGCTGCTTCTTGCCGCCGACCTCGACGTCCAGCGGACGGGCGAAGAAGCCACGGCGGGCGTATTCGCGGTCCACTTCCTTCGGGTCGAGCGAGATGAGGGAGGGGGCTTCCTTGTTGCCATAGATGACGGCCGGAACCCGGCCATCGCGGCGCGTGGATCGGGCGGCCCCCTTTCCGGCCTTCTCCCGCGCTTGGGCATTGAGCGTGACGATCTCGGACATAGCGCTAGCTGCTCCTTTCAAAGAACTCGTTTGTCCGTTTCACCATGGGACGCGGCCTCCAGGGGTGCCGCCAGTCCCGCTGCACCCGTCCTCCCTAGGGGAGGGCGGGAATTCCGGTATGCCTCAGTCGAACAGGCTCGATACCGAGCGCTCCTCGCTGATGCGGTGGATCGCCTCGGCCAGGAGGGGCGCGATGGTGATCTGCCGCATGTTGTTGGCGCCCTTCATCTCGTCGGTCGCCATGATGCTGTCGGTCGTGACCAGCGCCTCCAGCGGCGAGGCCTTCACGCGCGCCACCGCGCCGCCCGAGAGCACGCCGTGGGTCACATAGGCGCTGACCGACTTGGCGCCGTGCTCCTTCAGCGCGACGGCGGCGTTGCACAGCGTGCCGGCGCTGTCGACGATGTCGTCGACCATGATGCAGTGCCGGCCCTTCACGTCGCCGATGATGTTCATCACCTCGGACATGCCGGCGCGTTCGCGGCGCTTGTCGATGATCGCCAGGTCGCCCTCGATGCGCTTGGCGATCGCGCGCGCGCGCAAGACGCCGCCGACGTCGGGCGAGACGATCATCGGCGTCTCGCTGGGGAAGGCGGCGACGATGTCCTTGGTGAACACCGGCTCGGCATAGAGGTTGTCGGTCGGCACGTCGAAGAAGCCCTGGATCTGCGTCGCGTGCAGGTCGATCGTCAGCACGCGGTCGGCGCCGGCGGCGGTGATCAGGTTTGCCACCAGCTTCGCCGAGATCGGCGTGCGCGGGCCGGTCTTGCGGTCCTGGCGGGCGTAGCCGTAGTAGGGCAGCACCGCGGTGATGCGGCGGGCCGACGCGCGGCGCAGCGCGTCGATCGAGACCAGCAGCTCCATCAGGTTGTCGTTGGTCGGGAACGACGTCGACTGGATCACGAACACGTCCTCGCCGCGCACGTTCTCCAGCACCTCGACGAAGATCTCCATGTCGGCGAAGCGCCTGATGGCGGCCTTGGTCATGGGTACGTTGAGGTAGGCAGCGATCGCCTCGGCCAATGGCCGATTGCTGTTGCCGGCGAGGATTTTCATATCGCCGTCCCGAATCTGTCCCGAGGAATTAACGATAATGCTGACCGGAGCCCGGAAAAGCGCGCGGAACCTATCAATTCACCGGGGCGCTGTAAACCTGATTGCTGAACGGCGCCACGGGCTTGGCCGCCTCCCATTTCTGCGCCGCCATCGGGGGATAGGCGACCACTTCCGCGAGCGCCGTCACCTGGCCGGCGAAGCTGACCGCCAGGAAGCGGCCGCGGGCGCCCGGGGGCAGCTTGATCTCGAACGCCTCGCGGGCGGGCACCTGCAGGACGGTCGGGCCGAGCTGGTTGGGCGACGTCCCCAGATGGACCGATATCTGATCGTTTCCAACCACTTCCAGCCCGGCCAGGAACACGGCTCCGAGCTCGGTGACGCTGCCCAGGTCGATCTCGACCCGGCCGCCGGCGGGCATGGTGTGGGGCAGCATGTTGTCGAGCTTGCCGTCGGTCAGGCCGCGGAACCCCAGGCCGGGCGGGATCAGCTTGGCGTCGCGGGCCCGGGTCAGGGGCGGCGGGTTCATGCCCTGGATCTGCCGGGCCGCCCCGCGATAGGCGGCGCGGTAGATCGTCCCGTCGGCCTGGGGCTGGTCGAGCCCGGCGACCGGGCGGTAGGTCCAGGGCAGCTCCTGCAGGATCAGCCGGGGCACCGTGGCCACCGGGGTGCCGCTCTGCGGCGGCAGCAGGGGCTGGCCGCCCTGCGCCGACGCCAGCTCGACGCCGTAGACCAGGGGCTCGGTGCGGCGCGCGGCGGGCAGGGGGGCGAGGCGGAACAGGAAGCGGTCGTCGCTTTCCTCGATCTTCGGCGCGCCGTCCCACAGGTAGAGCGGCGGCAGGCGGCCGCGCGCATAGGTCGTGGTGAAGGTGATGGTCGACTCGGGCTCGCGCCGGGCGTCGCTGCCCTGGCCGCCGGTGCGCAGCAGCCAGGTGCGCGACTGCCCCTGGGGCGCGCGGGCGAGCGTGCCGAGGTTGAAGTAGTAGCTGCCGTCGCGCTGGCTGCGGGTGACCACCAGCGGCTCGCCCTTGGTCACCGCCTCGACCGGGTCGCGGCCGGTGATCTCGTAGAGCTCGACGCGGACATTGGCGACCGATTGGGCGCCGTCGGACTCGACCGTGCCCATGATCGTGTTCGCTGGCACCTGGTCGCGCGACTGGGTCTTGGGCGCCTGCTTGCCCTTGCCGTCGCCGAACATGCCGCCGAAATCGGCGCCGCACCCGCTGAGGACGAGGGCGGCGGCCAGCGCGGCGAGGCGGCGGACCGTCAGCGCTTGCAACGCTGTCCTTCCGGCATCTTCTCGAGCTGAACCAGCAGGTCGGTCATGCCCTGGACCGCGCCCTCGGCCACGGCGAAGGCGGCGTCGCCCCAGGGGCCGTCGAGCCGCCCGGCGGGGATCTGGTTGGCCTGGCTGACCGTGCCCATCTGGCAGCCGCTCAGGCCGCGCAGCACCCACTCGATCTTCACGTTCTGCTGCCGCGCGCCGACGCTGGACATGGTGACGACGCCGGCGACCACCGCGAACGGATTGTCGTGCTCGCTCAGGACCTGGACATTGGCGATGCCGAGGAAGTGCAGCAGCGCCTTGTGCAGCGACTCGGCGCCGTCGCCGGGCGCGCCCTCGATCGGGCGCAGCGCCACCGGCGGCAGGTCGCGGGGCTTGGCGGTGGGCTGGCCCGGCTGGGACGCGGCCGGCGCGCTGGGGCCGACCTGCGCCACCTGCGGCCGCACCGGCGCCCGCGGCGCGGCGCGCGTGCCCATCGGCGGCACGACGTTGTTCCGGGCCCCGGGCTCCTGCGGCGCGTCGGGGATCTTCGCCTGCCTCAGCGCCCGGTCGCGGTCGGGCAGCAGCGGCAGGAGCTCGGCGCCCGACCTGCGCGCCAGGGCGGTCACCAGGGCGGGGTCGCCCTCGGTCCACGCCTTCGGCTCCACCACCTCGCGGATCAGGCGCGTGCCCAGGATCTGGTTGTTGGCGTTGACCATCTGCCACTGGATCGCAATCTCGGTGCCGCCCGGCGCCTTGCGCTGCGCCACCGCGCCGCTCAGCCGGTAGCTCTGCGCGTTGCCCTCGCCTACCAGGGCGGGAACCTCGGCGCGGTGGAACTGCTCGACCAGGGCGTCGAGGAACTTGCGCTCGCCGGCGCCCGAGAACCCGATCAGCTCCACGATCGCCACGCCCTCGGGGTTGGCGACCTGCAGCAGCGGGTTCCTGGGGTCGCCGTCATGCGCGAAGGGCTTGGGCGGCTCGCCGCAGCCGGCAAGCGCGCCGGCGACGCCCAGCATCGCGGCGAGCGCAAGCGCGCGCAGACCGGGGCTAGAGGAGGACACAGCCCACCATCAGCCCGATCAGCGAGAACGCCAGCAGCATCAAGAGATGCGGCAATCGCCACCCCGTTAGTTGACGACCAGGTCCAGCGGCATCTTCGACAGCGCCGCGCAGCCGTCCTTGGTCACCTCGACCGTGTAGCCCGGCGCCATCGCGATCCCCTTGTCCTCGTCGACCACGATCATGTGCAGGAAGAAGATCATGCCCGGCTCGGCCAGAACCGGGTTGCCCTTGTAGAACATCGGCCAGTCCATCCAGTTGGGCGCGAAGGTGGTGCCCAGGCTGTAGCCGCAGGCGTTGAAGCGGTACTTGCCGAAGCCCGCCGCGTCGAAGGTCCGGGCATAGGCGTCGAACACGTCGCCGATCGGCTTGCCGGGCTTCAGCGCCGCCTTGCACGCCTCCATCGCGTCGAGCCCCGCCCGGTGCATCGCCACCTGCTGCGGGTCGGGCTTGCCGATCAGGATCGTGCGCATCAGGCAGGCGTGGTAGTGGCGGTAGACGCCGGCGAACTCGAGCATGAGCTGGTCCTGCGCCTGCAGGTGCTTGCGGCCGGAGAAGTAGCGGCACAGCAGGGCGTCCTGGCCCGAGCCGATGATGAACTCGTTGCCCGGGTCGTCGCCGCCGCCGCGGTAGATGGCGCCGTGCATCGCCGCCAGGATATCGCCCTCGAACGCGCCCGGCCTGGCCAGCCTGTTGGCCTCGACCAGCGCCGCGTCGGCAAGCTCGGCCGCCTTGCGGACATAGACCAGCTCGGCCGCGCTCTTCACCACGCGCAGCTTGCTGACCAGGTCGGACGCGTCGGAAAGCGTGGCGAAGCCGGCGAGCGACGCCTCCAGCCGCTTTCCGTTGCGCGCGGTGAGCCCATAGGCCTCGTACTCCACGCCCAGCCTGGTGCCCTTTGCGCCGTATTCCTGCAGCAC
>JAEULC010000322.1 GCA_016792605.1 Rhodospirillales bacterium | reverse complement strand
GATGCCGTCGACGATGATGAGCTCGCCCTCCTTCAGCCCCTCCTCGACCACGGCCGTGGCGTCGCGCCGCGGCGTCGCCTTGATCCGCCGCACCTCGACCTTGTTGTCCTTGTCGACCACCAGCACGAAGCGCCCGGCCTGATCGACCTGGATCGCGGCATAGGGGATCAGCACCGCAAGCTCGGGCGTCGACTGCTCGGCGATGACGCCGACCGACTGGCCGTCGACCAGGATGCGGTCGGGGTTCGGCAGCTCGGCGCGCACGGTCAGCGTGTCGGTGCCCTGCGCCACCTGCACGTCGAGAAAGTCGATCTTGCCGGGATGCTTGTAGGCAGTGCCGTCCGGCAGGCGGATGCGCACGCCGTATTGCGGCTGCTGGCCGGTCTTCACCGCCTGCTCGCGCACCTCGGTCATCAGGCGCTGGGCGACCTGGAAGGTGACGTAGATCGGATCCTGGCTGACGATCGTCGCCAGGACGCCGCTGTCCGGGCTGACCAGGTTGCCGACGGTGATGTTGGCCTGGCCAATGCGGCCGTTGATTGGCGCCTTGATGTCGGTGTAGCCGAGGTTGATCTCGGCCGAGCGCAGCGCGGCCTGGGCGGACAGGAGGTCTGCGCGCGACTGGCTCTCCTCGGCCTGCCTGGTGTCGACGGTCGACTGGGCGATGTTCTGGTTCTTGACCAGGTCGCGGGCGCGGGCGAGCTGCTGGGTGGCGTTGGTGACGCTGGCCTGCGCCTTCGCCACCGCCGCGCGCTGCTGGTCGACCTCGGCCTGGTAGGGCGCCTTCTCGATCACGAACATCAGGTCGCCGGCCTTCACGTCCTGGCCCTCGGTGAACTTCCGCTCCTGCAGGAAGCCGGTGACGCGGGTGCGCAGGTCGACCTTGCCGATCGCCTTCACGCGGCCGGTGAAATCGGTCGACGGCTTGATGTTCTGCCGCTCGACCTTCTCGACCACCACGCCCGGCGGTGCGGCGGCCGGCGGCTGTTGCGCCTCGGCGGCAGCGGCAGCAAGGCCGAGGGCCGCGCCGGCACAGATGGTCAGGAAGCGCATGCTGGTCCCCCTTGGACGCGGACGGTCACGGCCGTCGAGCGATGAAATCGATCTCGACCAGCCCGTCGCGGGCCAAGTCGGTGACGCCGATGCAGGTGCGGGCGGGCAGCTTGCCGGCCGCGAAATAGCCCTGGTAGACCCGGTTCATGTCGGCATAGTCGGTCTTGAACCGGGTCAGGAACACCCGCGCCATGACCACGTGCTCGAGCCCCAGGCCGAGGCCCTGGAGCACGATCTTGAGGTTCTCCATGACGCGCCGGGTCTGTGCTTCGACACCGGGCGGAAAGGGCCTGGTGTCGTCCGCCGGGTCGTTGGCGAGCTGGCCGGTGACGAACACCCAGCCATCCGCCTCGACGGCGTGGCTATAGGGCGCGACCGCGTTCGGCCCGCCCGCGATCATGTGGAATATCGGCAGCCCCACCTAACTGTCCCCCTGCCCCGGCACGCTGAACGCGAGCATAGCAAGCCTGCGCCAGGACGGTCACCCGCCGAATGCGGTTGCCCGCGCCGGTCCGGATAAACCCGGGGCAGATGAACAACGGCGCGAATTCCGCTAAAGTGCCGCGCATGACGACGTTTGCCGTCCGCGCCTGTTCCGTCGCCCTGCTCCTTCTGGCAGGGCTTGTCGCCACCCCTGCTCCGGCCTCGGCCAAGGACGAACTCGTCATTGGGATGACGCAGTATCCCGCGACGCTGCATCCGAACATCGAGTCGATGCTGGCCAAGACCATCGTCATCTCGGCGACAAGGCGGCCCTTCACCGCCTATGACCCGAGCTGGCAGCTCGGCTGCATGCTCTGCACCACCCTGCCGACGATCGAGAATGGCCTGGCGAAGATCGAGGACCTGCCCGACGGCAAGAAGGGCATCGCCGTCACCTACACCATCCAGCCGGGCGCGACCTGGGGCGACGGCACGCCGGTCACGACCAGGGACGTGAACTTCACCTGGGAGGTCGGCCGCCATCCGCAGAGCGGCGTGGCCGCGGCCGAGTTCTATCGCCGTGCCTACAAGCTGGATGTGAAGGACGCCAAGACCTTCACCCTGCACTTCGACAAGGTGACGTTCGAGTACGCGGCGATCAACGACTTCCAGGTCCTGCCGGCGCATATCGAGGCGGCGCATTTCGCCGAGCCCAAGGAGTACCGCAACCGCACGCGGTTCGACGCCGACCCGACCAATGCCGGGCTGTATTTCGGTCCCTACCGGATCGTCGAGGCCAAGCCGGGCTCGCATATCGCGCTCGAGGTCAATCCGAGCTGGTACGGCGAGAAGCCCCGGTTCAAGCGCGTCGTGTTTCGGACGGTGGAGAATACGGCGGCGCTGGAGGCGAACCTGCTGTCGGGCGCGATCGACTACATCGCCGGCGAGCTGGGGCTGACGCTCGACCAGGGCCTCGCCTTCGAGAAGCGCCACGGCGACAAGTACCAGGTGATCTTCAAGCCCGGCCTGATCTACGAGCATATCGACCTCAACCTCGAGAACCCGGTCCTGCGCGAGCCGAAGCTGCGCCGCGCGCTGTTGATGGCGCTCGACCGCCAGGCGCTGAACGACAAGCTCTTCGGCGGCAAGCAGCCCGTCGCCGTCACCTCGGTCAGCCCGCTCGACTGGGTCTTCGCCCAGGACCTGGCGCCCGTGCCCTACGATCCGAAGGCCGCCGCGCAGATCCTCGAGGAAGCGGGGTGGAAGGCGGGACCCGGCGGCATCCGCCAGAACGCGCAAGGCGAGAAGCTGTCGTTCGAGTTGATGACCACCGCCGGCAACCGCAGCCGCGAGACGGTGCAGCAGGTGCTGCAGGCGCAATGGAAGCAGGTCGGCGTCGACATCAAGATCCGCAACGAGCCGGCGCGCGTGTTCTTCGGCGAGACCGTCACCAAGCGCAAGTACGGCGGCATGGCGATGTTCGCCTGGGTCAGCTCGCCCGAGAACGTGCCGCGCTCGACCCTGCACTCGCAGGAGATCCCCACCGCCGCCAACAACTACGCCGGCCAGAACTACACCGGCTACGCCAGCAAGAAGATGGACGACCTGGTCGAGAAGATCGAGATCGAGCTCAACCGCGAGACGCGCAAGGCGCTGTGGCGCCAGCAGCAGGAGCTCTACCTGGAGGACCTGCCTGTCCTGCCGCTCTATTTCCGCGCCGACGTGTTCGTGATGCCGAAATGGCTGAAGGGCGTGACGCCGACCGGGCACCAGAACGTGTCGACCCTGTGGATCGAGCACTGGCGCGCGGAGTGACCGCCTCCGCCGCAATCGCTTCGCCGGCGGATGCGCCGCTGCTGGCGGTCACCGAGCTGTCCATCGCCTTCCCGTCGCCCCTGGGGCCGCGGCGCGTCGTCGATCGCCTCAGCTACGCGATCGGTAAGGGGCGCACGCTGGGCGTGGTCGGCGAAAGCGGCTGCGGCAAGACGGTGGCCGCGCTGGCCCTGCTGCGCCTGGTGCCGCCGCCCGGCCGCGTCGTCCAGGGCAGCGTGCGGCTCGGCGGCACCGACCTGGCCACGCTGACCCCCGGCCAGCTCCAGGCCCATCGCGGCCAACGCGTGGCGATGGTGTTCCAGGATCCCTCGGCGGCGCTGAATCCGGTGCAGACGATCGGCCAGCAGATCGCCGAAGTCTTCCTCCTGCACCGCGCGATGACCGCGGCCGAGGCGCGCGACGCCGCGGTCGAGATGCTGCAGCAGGTCGGCATGCCCGATCCGAAGCGCCGCGCCGACGCCTATCCGCACCAACTCTCGGGCGGGATGCGGCAGCGCGCGATGATCGCCATGGCGCTCGCCTGCCGCCCCGACCTCCTGATCGCCGACGAGCCGACCACGGCGCTCGACGCCACGGTGCAGGCGCAGATCCTCGACCTGATGCAGGAACTGCAGGACCGGTTCGGCGCCGCGATCCAGTTCATCAGCCACAACCTCGGCGTCGTCGCCTCGATCGCCGAGGACGTGATGGTGATGTATGCGGGCCGCGCCGTGGAGCGCGCGCCGGCCGACGCGCTGTTCCGCGACCCCCTGCATCCCTACACCCGCGCGCTGCTGGCGACCCTGCCGCGGCTGGGATCGCGGCGCGACGTGCTGCCCTCGATCCAGGGCAGCGTGCCGCCCGCCGGCTTCGCCCTCCAGGGCTGCCGCTTCGCGCCGCGCTGCCCGCTGGCCGACCAGGACTGCCGCGCCGCCGAGCCGGAATTGACGCCGCGATCCGGCGGCCGCGCTGCCGCGTGTTTCAAAGCATGACAGCACTGCTGGAACTCGACCGCGTCAGCAAGCACTTCCCCTTGCGCGGATCGGGGCTGTTCGGCGCGCATCTCGGCACGGTGCAGGCGGTGACCGAGACCAGCCTGGCGATCCACAAGGGCGAGACCCTGGCGCTGGTCGGCGAGAGCGGTTGCGGCAAGACCACGCTGGGCCGCGTCGCCGCCCTGCTGCATCGGCCGAGCGCGGGCCAGGTGCGGCTCAACGGCCGGCCGGTCGCGGACCGCAGGACCGTCGCCGCGCTCCGGCGTCGCGTGCAGACCGTGTTCCAGGACCCCTTCGGCTCGCTGAACCCGCGGCTCACCGTCGGCTACTCCATCGCCGAGCCGCTGCAGATCCATGGCATCGGCAGCGCGCCTGAACGCCGGGCCAAGGTCGAGGCGCTGATCCAGGCCGTCGGCCTCCAGCCCGCCGATCTGCAGCGCTACCCACACCAGTTTTCCGGCGGCCAGCGCCAGCGCATCGCGATTGCCCGCGCGCTCGCCCTCGACCCCGCGCTGGTCGTGCTCGACGAGCCGCTGTCGTCGCTCGACGTCTCGGTG
>JAEULC010000279.1 GCA_016792605.1 Rhodospirillales bacterium | reverse complement strand
GTCGTAGCTGGTGAAGGCGTTGTCCTGGCCGCCGTTGCGCGCGACGATCTTCGAGAACTCGCCGGGCGGCACGCTGGGCGTGCCCTTGAACATCAGGTGCTCGAGGAAATGCGCGATGCCGGACTTGCCCGGCGCCTCGTCGGCCGAGCCGCACTTGTACCAGACCATGTGGGTGACGACCGGCACGCGGTGGTTCTCGACCACCACGACCTGCATGCCGTTGGGCAGGGTGAAGGTCTCGGGATTGAACACGCCGGCCCGCGCCGGCTCCAGAACGACCGTGGACAGCAGCGCCACCGCTGCGGCCCCGGCCATGCGCGCGATCCGCATCATCCGCGATTGCCTCTCGTGCAAGATATCATGGGCGCAACCTTAGGTGCGCCAGACTAGCAGGCTCAAGTTAAGTCGCGGTAATCCACCGCACCCAGGTCGGGCAATGACGGGCTTGTGAAGCGATTAGTTAATCAGCCTAGCTCAGTTGATCAGACCATCCAGCACGCCGCGGCTGCGGCGCTTGATGGTCGGCGTGTCGCCTTCGGTCGGCGCCTTGCCGGCGGCCTGGTTCTGCTTCAGGCGCTCGGCCTCCTTGTCGGCGTCGATCATCACGCCGGGCTCGGGCGGCTTGCGCCAGAACAGCAGGTCGTCGACCAGGGTCTTGTTGGCGTCGGCGATCTGCTGCGAGTCGCGATCGACCAGGATGCGGATGTTCGGGTCGGCCGACGACGCGCCGGCGCGGCTCAAGAGCGCCTGCTCGCCGGCCGAGCGGCGGGCGAAGCCGGGGGTCGCGGGGGCGTTGGCCGGCAGCGGGGCGGCGACGGCGTTGCGCGTGCCGACCGGCACCACGGCCTGGCCCTGGCTGGGGACGTTCTCGCGGCCGAACACGGTCTGCTTGGCCTGCTCGGTGACGGCGGCCTCCAGCGGGGCGGCGCCGGGCTGGGGCGGGCGGAGCTGGTAGTTGGGCGGGAGCGCCAGGGGCTGGCGGGTGGTGACCTGGAACTCGTCGGGGGCGGGCTTCTTGTCCAGCCCCAGCGCCTCGCGCGTGCCGCTGCAGCCGCTGAGCGTCACGCCCGCGACCATGGCGATGGCCGAGAATGCCAGGATGCGCCGCATCAGTCCTTACCGTGCCTTCAGAGTCTTCTTAGGCGATTCGCCCTGCTCGAACAAGCTGTCCCACACCAGGAGGACGACCCCGACCGTAATGGCGGAATCCGCCAAATTGAAGGCAGGCCAGTACCAGTCGCCGAGGTGGAAATAGAGAAAATCGTAGACCGCCCCGAAGCGTAGCCGGTCGATGACGTTGCCGACCGCCCCGCCCAGGACCAGCCCCAGGGCCATCCCCTGGCGCCACCCGTTGGCCGCCCTGAGCCACCAGGTGATGCCGGCGGAGATCGCCAGGGCGAGCGCGATCAGCACCCACTTGGCCCCTGAGTCGCTGAACAGCCCGAAGCTCATGCCGCGGTTCCACACCTCGGCCAGCTTGAAGAAGGGCAGCACCTCGACCCACCGGCCGTTTGCGCCCAGGAACGCCATCATCCAGGCCTTGCTGGCGAGGTCGAGCACGACGATCACCAGGGCCAGGACGAGGCCGTAGCGGGCGTGGCGGGTCATTGCTTCGTCCCCCCTCCCCTCGAGGGAGGGGGATAGGGGGAGGGGGCTGCGGCAGCGGCGCCGGTGTCGCGCAAGGATGACGCGAGGCGCGGCACACCCCTCCCCCTGCCCCCCTCCCACAAGGGGAGGGGGGAGTCGGAGGAAGAGACCAACCTTCGATGCATCACTCCGCCGCCTGGTCGATGGCGGCCACGGCGGCCTCGCAGCGCAGGCACAGCCTGGCCTTGGACTGCGCGACCTCGGCCAGCACCTTCCAGCAGCGCTCGCATTTGTGGCCCTCGGCGGCGTGGAAGGCGACCGACACGCCCGCCACGTCGGCGATGGTGAAGGCATCCGCCGGCGCCGGCTCGGCCGAGACCGTGGCGCCGGCGGTGATGCAGAGCTCGTCGAGGTCGGCGCCCTTCAGCACCGCGCGCCAGGCCTCGTCGGCATGGACCACGGGGGCTGCCTGCAGGCTCGACCCGATGCGCTTGGCCGCGCGCTCGACCTCCAGCGCGCCGGTGACCACGCGCCGCGCGGCGCGCAGCTTCTCCCAGCGCTCGGCCAGCGCCTCGTCCTTCCACGTGCCCGGGATGGTCGGGTAGAGGCGCAGGTGCACGCTCTCCTCGGCCTTGTGGCCCGACTCGGCGAGCCGCGTCATCCACGCCTCCTCCGCCGTGAAGCAGAGGATCGGCGCCAGCCACGCGGTCAGGCACGAGAACACCTGGTCCATCACCGTGCGGCAGGCGCGGCGGCGAACGTCGTCGTGCCGGTCGCAGTAGAGCGCGTCCTTGCGGATGTCGAAGTAGAACGCCGACAGGTCGACCGCGCAGAACTGGTGCAGCTGCACGTAGATCTCGTGGAAGTCGAAGGCGTCCGTGCCCTCGCGCACCACCTTGTCGAGCTGCCACAGCCGGTGCAGCACGAAGCGCTCGAGCTCCGGCATCTCCGCCTCGGGCAGGCGCTCGGCGACCGAGAAGCCGGAGAGCGCGCCGAGCAGGTAGCGCAGCGTGTTGCGCAGGCGCCGGTAGCTGTCGGTCACCGACTTGATGATCTCGGGGCCGATGCTGAGGTCCTCGGCGTAGTTCGAGGCCACGACCCACAGGCGCAGGATGTCGGCGCCCTGCTGGCTGGTGACGTCCTGCGGCGCCACGACGTTGCCCAGCGACTTCGACATCTTGCGGCCCTGCTCGTCGAGCACGAAGCCATGCGTCAGCACCGCGTCGTAGGGCGCGCGGCCGCGCGTGCCGCAGCTCTCGAGCAGCGAAGAGTGGAACCAGCCGCGATGCTGGTCCGAGCCCTCGAGGTAGAGGTCGGCCGGCCACTTCAGTTCCGGCCGCTGCTCCAGGCAGAAGGCGTGGGTCGAGCCGCTCTCGAACCACACCTCGATGATGTCCTGCACCTGTTCGTAGTCCGCGGCGTTGTACTTGTTGCCGAGGAAGCGCTGCGGTGCCTCGGGCATGAACCAGGCATCCGCGCCCTCGGTCATGAAGGCCTGGACGATGCGCTGGTTGACCTCGGGGTCCTTCAGCGGCTGGCCCGACTTCTTGTCGACGAAGATCGCGATCGGCACGCCCCAGGCGCGCTGGCGCGACACGCACCAGTCCGGGCGCTGCTCGATCATCGCGTAGAGGCGGTTGCGGCCCGAGGCCGGTACGAACCGCGTGTTGTCGATGGCGGTCAGCGCCTTCCGGCGCAGGTCGTTCCGCTCCATGCCGATGAACCATTGCGGCGTGTTGCGGAAGATCAGCGGCTTCTTCGAGCGCCAGCTATGCGGATACTGGTGCTTCATCCGCGAGCGCCCGACCAGCATGCCGGCCGCGACCAGCGCGGCGATGACCGCTTCGTTGGCGTCGCCCTTCACGCCCTTGTCGGTGATGACCCGCTTGCCCTCGAAGCCCGGCGCCTGGGCGGTGAAGAAGCCGTCGGCGTCGACCGTGTAGGGGATGGCCGTGTCGATGCCGCGCTTGGCGAGGTCTGCCTGCGCGTCCATCCACGCGTCATAGTCTTCGCGGCCATGGCCGGGCGCGGTGTGGACGAAGCCCGTCCCGGCGTCGTCGGTGACGTGATGGCCGGGCAGGGTCGGCACGACGAAGCCGTAGCCCAGCGCCTTCAAGGGATGGGCGCAGGCGGTGATCTCGGCCGGGTCGACGGGGCGCAGCTTCTTGAAGCCGCTCGCGCGCGCCTGCTTGAACACGTCCTCGGCCAGCTTGTCGGCCAGGACCAGCCTGGCACCCGCCTTGGTCCAGTTGTCGGCGGCGGCCTCGGCCACTTCGTAGAGGCCGTACTCGATCTTCGGGTTGTACGAGATCGCGCGGTTGCCGGGCAGGGTCCAGGGCGTGGTCGTCCAGATGACGACATGCGCGTCCTTCAAATCGTCCTTCGTCGTCGCGGCGACCGGGAACTTGACCCACACCGTGTCCGAGGTGAAGTCCTCGTACTCGACCTCGGCCTCGGCCAGCGCGGTGCGCTCGACGACCGACCACAGCACCGGCTTGTTGCCCAGGAACAGCCCGTCGTTCATCAGGAACTTGTGGATCTCGGCGGCGATCAGCGCTTCCGAGTCGAAGTCCATGGTCGCGTAGCGGCGCTCCCAGTCGCCGACGCAGCCCAGGCGCTGGAACTCCTCGCTCTGCACGGTCATCCAGTGCTGGGCGAACTCGCGGCACTGGCGGCGGAACTCGATGATAGGCACCGCGTCCTTGTCCTTGCCCTTGGCGCGGTACTCCTCCTCGATCTTCCACTCGATCGGCAGGCCGTGGCAGTCCCAGCCCGGCACGTAGTTCGAGTCCTTGCCCATCATCTGCTGGGTGCGCGTGACCAGATCCTTCATGATCTTGTTGAGCGCGTGGCCGATATGCAGGTTGCCGTTGGCGTAGGGCGGGCCGTCGTGCAGGATGAACTTCTCGCGGCCCTTCGACTGCGTGCGCAGCTTCTGCCACAGGCCGAACTTGCGCCAGTGCGCCAGAAGCTCGGGCTCGCGCTTCGGCAGCCCGGCCTTCATCGCGAACTCGGTCTTCGGCAGGAACACGGTCGCCTTGTAGTCGCGACCGGGTGCGGTGGATTCCTTGGTGGTCATAGCGGAACTTTCTGCTTCGTCGTGTCGGTGGCGGGCGTCGGCCCGCTGGATTTCAACAGGACGCGCGCCGCGCGCGCGTCCTCGGTAATTCGCGCCTTCAGCGCGTCGAGGCTGTCGAAGCGCTGCTCGGGCCGGATGTAGTCGATGAAGCGCACCTGCAGGCGCTTGCCATAGAGGTCGCCCTCGAAATCGAAAAGATGCGCTTCCAAGAGCAGCTTCACCCCGCCCACGGTCGGGCGGCGGCCGAAATTCGCCACGCCGTCGATCCAGCGGTCTTCGCCTTGAATCGCGGCGCGGATCGCGTAGACGCCGGTCGCCGGCTGCAGGAAGCCGCGATGGTCCACGTTGGCGGTCGGGAAGCCGAGCTTGCGGCCGATCTCCTCGCCATGGCGCACATGGCCCGAGATCTCGAACGGCCGGCCCATGAGATCGGCGGCGCCCTTCGGGTCGCCCGCGGCCAGAAGCTCGCGGATGCGGGTCGAGGAATAGACCTGCCCCCCCTGGCCGGTCGGGGCGTCGCCGACGGCATCGACCACGCGCACCTTCAGCCCGTGGACGAGGCCGAGTTCCTCGAGCACCGCGATGTCGCCGCCGCGGCCCTTGCCGAACACGAAGTCGGCGCCGCAGACGATCTCGCTGAGGCCGAAGTTCCGGACCAGCACGTCGGCCACGAACGCCTCGGCCGTGATCGAGGCGAAGCGGCGGTTGAAGCGCGGCGCCAGCATCAGGTCGACGCCGAGGCCCGCCAGGATCGCGGCCTTGACCCTAAACGGCGTCAGGCGGAAGGGCGGGTCGTCGGGGCGGAACAGGCGGCGCGGGTGCGGCTCGAAGGTCAGGACGGCGGCGGGGCGCCCGCGCAGGGCGGCCTCGCGCCGCGCCGCGTCGATCACCGCGCGGTGGCCCCGATGCACCCCGTCGAAATTGCCCACCGCGGCGACCGCGCCGGTCGCCGTCGCGGGCAGCGGGCGCACGTCCCTGAAGATCCG
>JAEULC010000278.1 GCA_016792605.1 Rhodospirillales bacterium | reverse complement strand
GTATGTCTGCTCGTTCCAGACCCAGCAGGCCGGCGGCGCGCGGCGCGTGCTGGTGGAGATCGAGGTCGGGGGCTGCGGCGGGCATCCGAAGGGCGACGGCGCCAGCGCCCATTCCTTCGGCATGCACAACAACTCGTCGATCCCCATGGAGATGATCGAAAGTGACGTTCCTGTCACTTTTCTGGGATATGGCCTGGCGCCGGGCAGCGGCGGCGAGGGGCAGCATCGCGGCGGGCTGGGGCTGCACCGGTCCTGGCGCATCGACTCCAGGGCCGCGACCTTCACCGCGCAGATGGACCGGTTCGCGTACCGCCCCTACGGCCTGTTCGGCGGCAAGCCGGGCGCGGCCGGCACGCTGACCCTGCTGCGCGACGGCAAGCCGACGGCGCTCGGCGCCAAGGTCGCGAACATGCGGCTGCAGGCTGGCGACGTGATCCGGCTGCAGACCTCGGGCGGTGGCGGGCATGGGCCGGCCGCAACCCGCAGCGCGGACGCGATCGCGCGCGACCGGCGGCTGGGCTACGCCAGCTAGGCTGCGCTGGGGCGGTTCAGTCCTCCCGCAGGGCCCGGTTCATCGAGTCCAGGATCGGCCGCGACAGGTAGGCAAACATCGTCTGCGAGCCGGTCCGGACCATGGCCTCGACCGGCATGCCGGGATAGAGACGCAGGCTTTCCGGCAGGGCGCCGATGCCGTCGACGGCAATGCGGAGCTGGTAGAAGCTCGCCCCCGTCCGCTGGTCGCTCATCCGGTCGGCCGACACGTTCAGCACCCGCCCGTCGATCGCAGGCGTGTTGCGCTGGTTGAATGAGGTGAAGCGCAATTCTACCGGCAGGCCAGGATGCACCAGGTCGATGTCGCCGGGCGACATCTGCGCCTCGACGACCAGCTTCTCGTCGGCCGGCACGATCTCCATGAGCGTCTCGCGCGGCGGCACCACGCCGCCGACGGTGAACACGCGCAGGCCCTGCACCCGGCCGGCGGCCGGAGCGCGGATCTCGGTGCGCTGCAGAATGTCCTCGGCCCCGCGCAGGCGCTCGCGGGTATCCAGGATGCGCGCCTCCTCGTCGCGCAGCTTCTGCGCCGCCTCGGACAGGACCTGCGCCTTCAGGTCGAGCACGCGCATATCGTTCTCGCCGATCGCCTGCTGGCCGCGGGCGATGCGGGCGACGTTCTGGGCGCGCTGCCCCTCGATGTCGGCCGACTGGCGCTGCAGGGCCAGCAGGCGCGGCTTGCGCTCCAAGCCCTTGTCAACGAGGGCTTCGACACCGATCTGTTCCTCGCGGATCAGCCTGAGCTGCCGGTCCTGGGCCTTGATCTCGTCGTTGATGCCGCGAATCTCCTCGGCCACCTGGGCGTTGCGCTGGCGCAGGATGCGGGTCTGGCTCTCGACCTGCTCGCGCCGCGCCTCGAAGATGCGCAGTTCGGAGCGGATCGCGTCGATCACCGCCGGGTCGCCGGCCTGGCCTGCCAGCTCGGGGGCGAACTCGATTTCGGCGAGCTCGTCGCGCTCCGCGCGCAGCCGGGCCTGCAGCGCCAGGGCGCCGTGCAGCTGGCCGCGCAGGCGTTCCACGGTGGCGCGCACCTGCACCTGGTCGAGCCGCAGGAGCAGCTGACCTTGCGCGACCGTGTCGCCCTCCTGCACCAGCAGGCGCTCGACCACGCCGCCTTCCAGGTGCTGCACCGCCTTGCGGTTGGTGTCGACCACGACCACGCCCGGCGCAATCGCCGCGCTTTGCAGCGGCGCCAGCACCGACCAGGCGCCGAAGCCGCCGAAGAACAGAAGCGAAGCGCCGAGCGCCAGCAGGAGCGGCCGGGCGACGCCCAGGGCGGGCGTGGCCGGCAGGGATTCCTTGTTTTGCATCAGTCGTCACCTCCCACGCTGCGCGCCGCCGGCAGGCGCACCAGCCGTCCGCGCGCCATTTCCTGTGCCGCCTCGGGGCGCCGGCCAAGCGGCTGGCGGGGGCCAAAGGACTCGACCCGGCCCTCCCGCAGCATCAGCACCTTGTCGACCTGGGCCACGACGGCGAGACGCTGGGCGACCAGCACCACCGTCGCCTGGCGCTCCTTCAGCGCTCGCAGCGCCTCCTCCAGCGCCTGCTCGCCCTCGGCGTCCAGGTGGGCGTTGGGTTCGTCGAGCACGACCAGGCGCGGATCGCCGAACAGCGCGCGGGCAAGGCCGATGCGCTGGCGCTGGCCGCCGGAGAGCAGGACGCCGCCGGGGCCGAGGATCGTGGCGTAGCCCTGGGGCAGGCGCAGGATCGTCTCGTGCGCGCCGGCCAGCTTCGCCGCCGCGACGACTTCGTCGTCCCCCGCATCGGTGAAGCGGGCGATGTTGTCGCGCACCGACGCGTTGAACAGCTCCACGTCCTGCGGCAGGTAGCCGATGTAGCTCGCCTTGTCGGCGTCGGTCCAGTCGCCCATCGCCGCGCCATCCAGGCGCAGCGCGCCGGCCTGGGGCCGCAGGCTGCCGACGAGAAGGCGCAGCAGCGTCGACTTGCCCGCGCCCGACGGCCCGAGGATCGCGAGGCTGTCGCCCGGATCGAGCGCAAAGGACACGGCGCGCAGGATCGGCTCGTTGAGATTGCCGGCGGCGTAGGTTGCGCGCTCGACTCTGACGGCGCCTTTCGGGCGGGGCAGGGCGATGCGGCCGACCCGTCCGGCCTCGCCCTGGAAGAGCGTGCGCAGCCGGCCCCAGGCGGACCGGGCGGCAATCAGCGAGCGCCAGGAGCCGATCGCCTGTTCCAGCGGCGCCACCGCGCGGGCGATCACGATCGACGCTGCGATCATCGCGCCGCCCGACAACTCGCCACGGATCGCCAGGTAGGCGCCGACGCCGAGCACGATGCTCTGCAGCGCCAGCCGCGCCGCCTTGGCCAGGGCGGAGAGGGCGGCGCCGCGCTGGCCGGCGCGCATCTGGGGCGCGATCGCCTGCTCGTTGAGACGCTCCCAGCGCCTGAGGAACCCTGGCAACAGGCCCATGGCTGCCCTGGCATCGGCGTTGCGGACGGCCGCGTCCGCCTCGCCGGCCGCGCGCAGACGCGCAGGCCCGGCGTCCTTGGCGGGGCGACGCGTCGCGAGTTCGCTGAGAGCCGCGATCAGCGCCAGGACCAGGCCGCCGGCGATGCCGCACCAGCCGAGCACCGGATGGATGAGGAACACGACCAGGTAGAAGAGGGGCGTCCAGGGCAGGT
>JAEULC010000273.1 GCA_016792605.1 Rhodospirillales bacterium | reverse complement strand
AGCCTCAGGCCGATCCTGGTGATCGCCAGCGGCGTGAACCGGGTCGACGAGAAGAAGCTGGCGAGCCTGGTTGGCGAGCGAATCGACCGGCCCGACGCCGACTACGTCCGCGACCGCACCGGCTTCGCCATCGGCGGCGTGCCGCCCCTGGGCCATCCCGTGCGCCTCAAGACTTATATCGACCGCGACCTCCTGGCGCTCGGCGATCTCTGGGCCGCGGCGGGGACGCCGAATGCGGTCTTCAAGTTGACCGCCGAGGAGCTGGTCCGGATCACCGGCGGCGAGGTCGCGGACCTGGCGAAGCGGTAGGGACCGGTTGAACAGTGCCTTTCCTTTCCGAGATGGCGGCCGCTATCAGAACAGCCTGTGCGGCGTGTCCTCGAACATCCATTCCTCGTACGCGGTCGATCCGCCCGCCGACCGGGTCGCGCGAATCCGCGCACTGAAGACTTTCGCCGCCATCTCCTGATAGGCGAATAGTGCCTGCCAGATCTCGTCGGCGATTTCGTCCTGTCCGAATACCCTCGGCTTCCGGCGGAGGACATATCGGCCGGGGCCGTCGGTCGAGAGCGTGGGCTGCTCCTCGCCCAAGTCGCTCAGCACGGCGAAGCAGCGAGCGAGGTCCGCTGCCGATCGGCCGGCGATGCCGAAGGCCGCCGTGAAGTCCAGGACATGCTGGAGCGCGCAGAGCCGGACTGCCTGGGCGACGATCCTTGCCGCCCCGTGCAGGCCAAACATCTCCAGCGACGTCATCACCCCGTCGTGCAGATAGCCGCGCGAGAAGTTGCGGAATGCCCGGCTGAGCCGGTCGGCGGGCCACTGCTCCGGGTCCAGTTTCGGTGCGGCCGAAGGATCGAAGTCCGGCGAGCGCGTAACGACGCGGAACTGCAGGCGCTCCTCCGGCGCGAGGTCGCGGTCGAACTCCTCGAAGTAGCCTTCATCGTAGGGATCGCCGTCCTGGAACGTCTTGGTCACCACGAAGGCCAGACGGTTGGTTCCCAGGGACGGCCCGTTATAGGGATGCCAGCCTGCGAACATCCGGCGTGGCGCAGACGATGGGACGGCGCAGATGCTCAGCCCGGGGAAGCTCCAGGCCGGCGGCAGGTAGCGCACCCAGACCTTCTTCGGCGACTCCTCAATGTATTCCATCGCAAGACCGCCAATGATGTTCGAAAGATAGTGATACCTGCCCGCGACCACGGCAGGGGGCAGATTGCGCGGGATGGCGAGTCGATCCACCCCGCTCAGGAAGTGGTTGCGCTGGTGACGGTTCAGGATCTTGAACTTGAAGTCTGCGAGTGCGCCTTCTCCTTTCTCGCGGAGAATGGTCAGCTGGATCGCGCCCCATTGCTGCGACCAGAAGCGCGCGACCGTCCTGCATTTCCGGTCGAGTGGCCACGCCGCGATGTCGCCGAGAAGATCACGCTGCACGCTGCACTCCCGAGACAAGCTGGCCGCGTTCCTGTCGCAGCGACGCCGACGATTGCTCTTCAGCTGCCGCGGGCGGCCGGGCCGCCCATCAACAGGCCAGCATACTTCTGGCGCCAACGATAGTAGGCGATCGGTGGAAGCCGGCTAGAAGTCGAAGATCAAGCGAAATCAGTTGGTTAGCTACGCAGGCGCAGCCATTCCGGTGCCTTCGGCTTTGCCGGAACCGGCGGCGAGCCTGGGCGCGCGCCGGGCGGCGCCGTCGAGCCTTCTTCCTAGGGATCGGCTTCTCAGGGATCCACCGCCTGCAGGGCCACGATCGCCGTGTTGATCATCTGTTTACCAACATGCTCGAAATTCACGGTGACGCGCGATCCGATGGCGGATTGCACCTGGCCCAGGCCCCAGTCCGGGCGCCCGGGATGGCGCACCCAGGCGCCGGGCGCCAGTTGGGGATCGGTTCGGTCGGGATGCTCGTGCGTCAATTAGCTTGCCTATGCCGCGCTGCGGGCCATTGTAGCGGGGCCATTCTAGCGGCCTGAGGCCGTCCCGGGGAGGAAAGCGTGAACGACGACCTGCGCATTGCCGAGCTTCTGTGTTCGCGGCTCTGCCACGACCTGGTGAGCCCGATCGGCGCCGTGAACAACGGCGTGGAGCTGATGGAGGAGTTCGGCGGCGCCAGCGACGAGGCGATGGCGCTGATCGGCGCCAGCGGCAAGCAGGCCGCACGGCGGCTGCAGTACTACCGCATCGCCTTCGGCTTGGCCGGGTCGCAGATCGCCCAGTCGCTCGACGACACCAAGGGCGTGGTCGCGGGATTCCTGGAAGGCGGCAAGGTGGCGGCGGACTGGGATCCCGCTACGACCCAGGCGCCGGAAACCCCGGGCTGGGGCAAGCTGCTCCTGAACATGGTGGCGTTGGGCACCGAGGCCCTGCCGCGCGGCGGGTCGATGACGCTCACCGTCCTGATCGAAGGCGAGCGGGCGCGGATGGTGGTGGCGGTCGCCGGCCCCGCCTGCCGCCTGCACGAGGAGACCCGCGAGGCGCTGAACCCCTCGGTCAAGATCGAGTCCCTCGGCGCGCGCGGCGCCCTGCCGTATTTCGCCATGCGTCTGGCCCAGCGCATGGGCAGCAAGCTGGACATCCAGGAACCGGCCGCAGACCAGATGACCTTCACGGTCTCGATTCCGAACCGCGCCGAGTAGCCCGACCCTATTCCGACGCATAGGGCGCGCCGCCAAACGCGCGATCGCCCGCGCCGGCGCCCCGTTCGTGCCGCGATGTGCCTGATCCGTGATGATTTTCAGGGCATTGCGGCATCGCGCCCTGTCAAGTTCTTGTTAAACAATTTCTGCAAGCTTTGCCTGGCCTCAGTCGCATTCATTCCGAGGCCGGACCGTCTTCCAGCGGTCTGCATTAACCGACGCAGGCAAGGGCCCCCATGGACGATCTTTTGCGCGAATTCCTCACCGAGACGACCGAAAGTCTCTCGGTGCTCGACTCCGAACTGGTGAAGCTCGAGCAGAACCCGAACGATCCGGGGCTGCTCGCGAATATTTTCCGCCTCGTCCATACGATCAAGGGCACCTGCGGGTTCCTCGGCCTGCCGCGCCTCGAAGCGGTCGCGCACGCCTCGGAGAACGTCCTGGGCAAGGTGCGCGACGGCGAGATGGTGATCACGCCGACGTCGATCAGCCTGATCCTGCAGGCGCTCGACCGGATCAAGCTGCTGGTCGGCCAGCTCGAGGCGACCGAGTCCGAGCCCGCCGGCGAGGACAGCGACCTGACCAGCAAGCTGAACGCGCTGGCCGAGGGCCGCGCCGACGAGGTGGCCGCGGACGAAGCGCCGGCCGAAGTCAAAGCCGCGCCCGTTGCGCCCGAGCCCGTTGTGGAAGCCCCGAAGCCCGCGCCGGCGCCGGCCGCCAAGGCCGCCAAGCCGGGCAAGGTGCAGTCGCTCTACGAACGCTTCGGCGGCGAGTCGATGGTCGACGCGACGATCGACGCGACCTTCCAGAGCGTCGCCACCGACGCCCCGCTGAAGGCGCTGTTCGAGGGCATCGACCTCGACCTGCTGCAGGGCCACTGGCGCGACGCCGTGGTCAAGGCGCTGGGCAACATCAACCGCTACAAGCCCGCCGACCTCTCCAAGCTGTTCGCGCCCGCCGTGGCGCGCGGCTTCGGCCAGGGCCAGTTCAAGGCGCTGCTCGGCCATGTCGAGGGCGCGCTGAAGATGCTGGAAGTGCAGCCCGACGTGGCCGCCGAGGTGCAGCCGCTGTTCGCCGGGATCAAGGACGACCTGCTTGCCGGCGACAAGGCGGCGACCAAGACGGCCGTGGTGGCGAAGGGCGAGGGCGCCGCGGGCGGCGCGGTGGAGCAGGCGAAGGAATCGACCGTCGCCGGCCAGTCCATCCGCGTCCATGTCGACGTGCTCGAGAACCTGATGACCATGGTCAGCGAGCTGGTGCTGACCCGCAACCAGCTGCTGCAGATCCTGCGCAGCCAGCAGGAGAGCGAGTTCGCCGCTCCGCTGCAGCGCCTCAGCCAGGTGACTTCGGAGCTGCAGGAAGGCGTCATGAAGACGCGCATGCAGCCGATCGGCAATGCCTGGGCCAAGCTGCCCCGCATCGTGCGCGACCTCTCGGTCGAATTGCACAAGAAGATCGACCTGCAGATGCACGGCGCCGAGACCGAGCTCGACCGCCAGGTGCTGGAGCTGATCCGCGACCCGCTGACGCACATGGTGCGCAACTCGGGCGACCACGGCATCGAAATGCCGGCGGACCGCCTGGCGGCGGGCAAGCCGGAGACCGGCACGATCAACCTGAACGCCTACCACGAGGGCGGCCACATCATCATCGAGATCGCCGACGACGGCCGCGGGCTGAACGTCGAGCGGATCAAGGCGAAGGCGCTCTCGTCGGGCCTGACCACCGAGTCCGAACTCGATGCGATGCCCGAGCAGCAGATCTACCAGTTCATCTTCAAGGCCGGGTTCTCCACCGCGGCCCAGGTGACGGCGGTGTCGGGCCGCGGCGTCGGCATGGACGTCGTGCGCACCAACATCGAGAAGATCGGCGGCACAGTCGAGCTGCGCTCGCGCGAGGGCAAGGGCACGACCTTCGTCATCAAGATCCCGCTGACGCTGGCGATCGTCTCGGCCCTGATCGTGGAATGCGCCGGCGAGCGCTTCGCCATCCCGCAGATGAGCGTGCTGGAGCTGGTGCGGACCTCGTCCAACTCCGAGCACACGATCGAGCAGATCAACGGCGCGCCGGTGATGCGCCTGCGCGACCGCCTGCTGTCGCTGGTCTCGCTGCGCGACCTCTTGAAGCTCAGCGAAGGCGGCGAGAGCAAGCAGAAGAAGGACGAGAACTACATCGTCGTCGCCCAGGTCGGCACCTTCACCTTCGGCATCATGGTCGACCGCGTGTTCGACACCGAGGAAATCGTGGTGAAGCCGGTGGCGCCGATCCTGCGCCACATCCAGATGTTCTCGGGCAACACCATCCTCGGCGACGGCAGCGTGATCATGATCCTGGATCCGAACGGCATCGCGACCGCGGCCTCGGGCGAGCGCGCCCAGGGCGACGGCATCGGCGACGCCGCGGCGGCCAACGATCGCGCCTACGGCGACGGCGAGAAGGTGGCGATCCTCACCTTCCGCGCCGGTGACGGCGGCCCGAAGGCGGTCCCGCTTGCGCTCATCGCGCGCCTGGAGGAGTTCGAGGTCGAAAAGATCGAGGCGGTCGGCGATCGCCGGGTCATGCAGTACCGCGGCAAGCTGATGCCGCTGATCCCGATCGAGCCGGGGTACCAGCCGCTGCAGAGCGGCCGCCAGCCGGTGCTGGTGTTCTCGGACGGCGACCGTTCGATGGGCCTCCTGGTCGACGAGATCATCGACGTGGTCGAGGAGCGCCTGCAGATCGAGCTCTCCGCCTCGCGTCCCGGCGTCATCGGCACGGCGGTCATCTCGGGCAAGTCGACCGAGCTGGTCGATGCCGGCCACTACCTGACGCTGGCCTTCGGCGACTGGTTCTCGCGCGGCACGCTCACCGCCGAGAAGAAGCGCCAGAAGCGCCTGCTGCTGGTCGAGGACAGCTCGTTCTTCCGCCACATGATCACCCCGGTCCTGTCGGTGGCGGGGTACGAGGTGACGGCGGTCGACACGGCGAAGAAGGCGCTCGACCTGTGCGAGCGCGGCCTCGACGTCGACGTGATCGTGAGCGACATCGAGATGCCGGAAATGAACGGCTACGAGTTCGTCAGCGCGGTCCGCGGCACGGCGCGCTGGGGCAACCTGCCGGTACTGGCGCTGTCGTCCAACACCGCGCCCGAGCATATCGAACGCGGCCGCGCGGCCGGGTTCGACGATTACGTGGCCAAGTCCGACCGCGATGCGCTGCTGGCCTCGCTGGAGCAGACCATGGCCAATGAAGGAGATCACGCGTGAGCAACGTTACCACCCTCAGCCGCGGCGCCGCCGCGGATGGCAGCGTCCCGACCGTCTCCGGCATCCAGAACGACGTGGTGTCGATGACGGTTGCCGGCCAGCTCTTCGGCATCCCGGTTATGGCCGTGCAGGACGTGCTGGGTCCCCAGCGCATCACGCGCGTGCCGCTGGCGCCGGCCGAGGTGGCGGGTTCGCTGAACCTGCGCGGCCGCATCGTGACCGCGATCGACGTGCGCCGCCGCCTGCGGCTGGGCGCGCGCGAGAAGGACCAGCAGGGCATGAACGTGGTCGTGGAGTGCGACGGCGAGCTCTACAGCCTCATCGTTGACACGGTCGGCGAGGTGCTGAGCCTGCCGACGGCGGCCTACGAGCGCAACCCGGCGACGCTGGACCAGGTCTGGCGCGAGGTGTCCTGCGGCATCTACCGGCTCAAGGAAGGCCTGCTGCTGATGGTCGACGTGCAGAAGCTGATCGGATCGGCGAAGGCCGAAGCCGCCTGATCGAACCGCCCGGGCCATGCCGGCGCCGCGGGAACGGCGCCGGGGCAGGGGCGCAGGAGACGACGATGAAGACATGCCTGGTGGTAGACGATTCGCGCGTGATCCGGATGGTGGCGCGCAAGATCCTCGAAGAGCTCAACTTCGAGATCCATGAGGCCGCGGACGGCAAGGCGGCGCTCGAGGCGTGCCAGCAGAAGATGCCCGACGGCATCCTGCTCGACTGGAACATGCCGATCATGAACGGCCTTGATTTCCTGGTCGAGCTGCGCAAGTCGCCGGGCGGGGACCGGCCGAAGGTGGTGTTCTGCACCACCGAGAACGACCTGAAGCACATCCAGGTCGCGATGAGCGCCGGGGCCGACGAGTACATCATGAAGCCATTCGACAACGA
>JAEULC010000262.1 GCA_016792605.1 Rhodospirillales bacterium | reverse complement strand
GAGGACGCGCTGGCGATCGAGGACGCGGGCTGCTTCATGCTGGAGTTCGAGGCGGTGCCGGCGAAGATCGCCGCGCTGATCTCCAGGCAGCTCACCATCCCCACGATCGGCATCGGCGCCGGCGTCGGCACGGACGGGCAGATCCTCTTGTCCTACGACCTGCTCGGCGTCTTCACCGACTTCAAGCCCAAGTTCACCAAGCGCTACACCAACCTGACCGAGGTCGCGGTCAAGGGGCTGAAGCAGTACGTGGCCGAGGTGAAAGCTGGCCAGTTCCCCGACGACGACCACAGCTACACGGTCAAGGACGAGGAGTACGACAAGTTCCTGACGATGGTGGAGAAGCGCAAGCAGATCTGAAGCCGCCCACCACGCCTATCCGCAGAACGAACAACCTGGAGGAAACGTCAATGATCAGCAAACGCGGAATTCTGGGCCTGGCCGCCACGGCGGCCCTGGCCATGACCGTCGCCGGCGGCGCATCGGCGCAGCAGGTGTCGATGAAGATGGCCACGGGCTGGCCCGGCGGCCCGCTGATGGATATCGGCTCCAAGGCCTATGCCGACAAGGTCGCCGAGCTCTCGGACGGCCGCATCAAGATCCAGGTATTCCCGGGCGGCGCGCTGGGCAACGCGCTGAAGGTCTCCGAGACGGTGAAGAACGGCGTGGCCGAGCTGGGCCACACCTGGATGGGCTACGACTGGGGCGCCGACACCACGACCGTGCTGTTCGGCGGCTATGCCGGCAGCATGGACACCGAGCGCATGCTGCACTGGATCTACGAGGGCGGCGGGCTGGAGCTGCAGCGCCAGTTCCGCGACGAGAAGTTCGGCGTGCAGTCCACCGTCGTCTTCATCCGCACCGCCGAGGCGTTCATGCACTCGCGCAAGCCCGTGCGCACGCTGGAGGATCTGAAGGGCCTGAAGCTGCGCACCGCCGGCGCGTGGCTGGACATGGCGAAGGACATGGGCGCGGCGCCGGTGTCGACGCCGGGCGGCGAGATCTACACCGCGCTGGAGCGCGGCGTGATCGACGCCACCGAATGGGGCACGCTGTACGAGAACATCTCCACCGGCTTCCACAAGGTCGCCAAGTACGTCGTGATCCCCGGCGTGCACCAGCCGACGGCGCCGTTCGAGATGGTCTTCAACAAGGACGCCTGGGCCAAGCTCTCCGACAAGGACAAGAAGCTGATGGAGACGGCGGCGAAGATCGTGACCTTCGACTCGTGGCTTCGCATCGGCCAGGAGGACGCCAAGGCGCTCGACTTCTACCGCAAGGCCGGCAACGAGATCATCGAGCTCTCGGACGAGGTCCAGTTCCAGACCAACAAGACGGCGAAGGAATGGGCCAGGAAGCAGGCCGCGACCAACGCCTGGTTCAAGAAGGTGTTCGACAGCCAGGAAGCCTTCGAGACCCTGTGGAAGGACGCGGCGCGCTATCGCAACGTCAAGACCGCGCCGAAGGGCTGAGGCTCGCGACAAGAGCGTCGCCCCCGGCCGAGCTCTGCCGGCCCGGGGGCGGCGCTCTCCCAAGCACCGCAACGCCGGACGATCGATCGATGAACAGCCTGATCAGGGCCCTGGAAAGGGGCCCAATTCTTGTGGGCCTCGTGGGCGGCTGGCTGGTCGCGCCGCTGATCCTCGGCAGTTGCTACGAAGTCTTCTCGCGCTACGTGCTGGGCCGCCCGACGATCTGGGCGTTCGAGGCCGGCACGCTGCTCACCGGCGCCAACTTCCTGCTCGGCATGGCCTACACGCTGCGCGCGGGCGCGCATATCCGGGTCGAGGCGCTCTACGATCTGTTTTCCGAGAAGGTCCGCGCGGCGATCGACTTCCTCGGCTACGTACTGCTCGCCTTTCCGTTCGTCTGCTGGCTGACCTGGGCGCTCAACAACAACTGGATCAAGGCCTACGCCTCGAACGAGCATTCCGGCATGTCGGCCTTCAACATGGTGCTGTGGCCGATCCGGCTGGTGTTCTTCATCAGCTTCCTGGTGCTCGCCCTGCAGATGCTGGCCGAGATCCTGAAGCGCGCGCGGATCCTGTTCGGCACGAAGGCCTGACGCACCCATGGACTATCTCGCGCTGGCGCTGTTCCCGGTCCTCCTGGGCCTGATCTTCATCGGCTTCCCCGTCGCCTTCGCGATGATGGGCACGGCGCTGATCTTCGGCTGGATCACCTTCAAGGGCTCGTTCATCTTCCAGGTGGTCGAGAAGGTCGAGGACGTCGCGACCAACTTCGTGCTCGCCGCCGTGGTGCTGTTCGTCTTCATGGGCACGATGCTCGAGCGATCGGGCATCGCCGAGCGCCTGTTCGAGGCGGTGCACATGTGGACACGGCGGATGCCGGGCGGTCTGGCGCTCGGCACCATCGTCATGTGCGTGATCTTCGCCGCGTCGACCGGCGTCGTCGGCGCGACCGAGACGGTGGTCGGCCTGCTGGCGATCCCGGTCATGCTGAAATACGGGTACAACAAGCCGCTGATCTGCGGCACGATCTGTGCCGGCGGCAGCCTGGGCACGATCATCCCGCCCTCGGTGGTGGTCGTCGTGCTGGGGCCGATCGCCGACGTGTCGGTCGGCGACCTGCTGGTCGGCATGATCTTTCCCGGCCTGATCCTGGCCGGGCTCTACCTCGTCTACATCCTGGGCCTCTGCCTGGCGCGCCCCTCGGCCGGGCCGGTGCTGCCGGCCTCGCCCGACGACCCGACCCTGCGCCAGAAGCTGCTGTTCACCGCCCATGCCCTGGTGCCGCCGATGCTGATGATCATGGCGGTGCTGGGATCGATCATGGCCGGCATGGCGGCGCCGACCGAGGCCGCCGCGCTGGGCGCCGCCGGCTCGGTGCTGCTGACGATCTTCTACGGCCGCTTCACCCTGCGCGGGCTGCAGGACGCGGTGATGAAGACGCTGCGTATCACCAGCATGATCATGACCATCATCCTGGCCGGGTCGATCCTGACCGGGGTGTTCGTCGCCTCGGGCGGTGTTGCGCTCACCCAGCAGCTCATCGCCAGCTTCAACCTGGGGCCCTGGGGCGTCCTCGCCCTGGTGCTGTTCCTCGCCTTCCTGGCCGGGTTCGTGCTTGACTGGGTCTCGATCTGCCTGATTCTGGTGCCGATCTTCGTTCCCATCCTGAAGCCGATGGGCATCGACATGGCGTGGTTCTGCATCCTGTTCCTGATCGTGATCCAGACCAGCTACCTGACCCCGCCGATGGCGCCGGCGATCTTCTACCTGCGCGGCATCGCGCCCAGGGAGATCACGATCTACGACATGTACTGGGGCGTCATCCCGTTCATCCTGTGCCAGTTCGTCTGCCTGGCGATCGTGATGTACTACCCCCAGACCGTGCTGTGGCTGCCGAGCAAGCTCCTGGGCTTCAATTGACGACGGGAGAACCATGAGCAGCGCGGCGCGGCGGAAAACCAACGGAGGCAGGGAGAAGGCACCGGACGCCAGCCTGACCGAGCGCGCCTACCGGGCGCTGGAGGAGCTGATCGTCACGCTGCAGCTTCCGCCCGGCTCGGTCGTGTCCGAGGCGGCGCTGAGCCAGCGCACCGGCATCGGCCGCACGCCCATCCGCGAGGCGCTGCAGCGCCTGGCGCGCGAGCACCTGATGGTGGTGCTGCCGCGCAGGGGCATCCTGGTCGCCGGGGTCGACGTGCGCCGCCAGCTCCTGCTGCTGGAGGTGCGGCGCGAACTGGAACGGCTGCTGGCGCGCTCGGCCGCCAAGCGCGCGACCGAGGCCGAGCGCAAGCGCTTCGCCGAGATCGCCGACGAGATGGAGGCCGCCGCCGCCAGGGGCGACGACATCGCCTTCATGCGGCTCGACCGCGAGTTCAACCGGCTGACCTCGCAGGCCGCGCACAACGAGTTCGCCGAGACCGCCATGGCGCCGCTTCACGCCGTCTCGCGGCGCTTCTACTACATCCACTACCAGCAGGTCGCCGACCTGGAGCTGACCGCCAGGCAGCATGCCGACGTCGCCCGCGCGATCGCGAAGGGCGACCGCGACGGCGCCGGCCAGGCCTCGGACCGGCTGCTCGACTACATCGAGGAGTTCACCCGCGCGACGGTGGACCCGACCTGATCAGGATTTGGGTGCGAGACCCACCCCTGTCGACAAGGACGACACGCCATGAGCGGCACGCCCAAGGTCAAGGTGACCTTCGAGATCTACCAGGATTCCTTCGAGATGCTGATGAAGGCCGGCCAGGACTACAAGATCGAGGAGATCTCGAAGGTCATGCGCTGCCTGCTCGACTACGCCGCCACCGACGGCGACTGGGAACAGATCTTCGGCAAGGTGCGCTGCCGGCGCTGCGGGTGAGGTAGGGCGC
>JAEULC010000233.1 GCA_016792605.1 Rhodospirillales bacterium | reverse complement strand
CCAGAGGCGGTCAGCGACGCCGAGGTCGCGGCCTGGCGCTTCCCGATGCACTACCTGATGCAGGACATGCTGGCGGGCCTGCCGCGCGAGACGCTGAAGCTGCTCGCGGTCGTGCCCTACCACATCCACAACCAGCCGGCCGCCGGCTCGCGCGCCGACCGGAAATGGCGGGAGTGCAAGCGCCGGCTCGCCGCCATGGCCACGCAGGCAGGCAACGGGCACGTGGTGGATTTCATGATCGAATCGCCGCTCACGGTCGAGGACCGCAACTATTGGGACATGCTGCATTTCCGCAGCACGGTGACCCCCGTCCTGAGCCGCGCCATGGCCGAGGCGGTCCGGGAAAAGCGAGATAAACCAGGCCTGTATCGCTATCTGGGCCAGTCCGGCTGACAGCGGCGCCGACGGCCTGCTAGAGTGACGGCCTCCCGTCGGACCGCCCGCCCGCGGCGTCCACCGCAACAATCAAGACAAAACGTCTCAGCGCAGAGACGCATCAGAGGATCCATGCTGAAGATTGCTTTCGCCGAACCGAAGATTCCCGCCGCCGGCACCTACGCGGTCGCCGTCTCGGCCGATCGCACGCTCTCGCCCGAGGCGGTGGAGCTCGACAAGAAGCTCGGCGGCGCGCTGCGCAAGGCGATGATGGCCACGCGCTTTACCGGCAAGCGCGACGAGGTGCTGCCGGTCCTCGCGCCCGCGGGCGTCGGCCTGCAGCGCGTGCTGCTCTACGGCGTCGGCAAGGCCGAGGAACTCAGCGACCTGCGGCTGCAGGGCGTCGGCGGCGCGATCCTGGCGCACCTGAATTCGGTCGGCGAGACCGAGGCGGTGGTGTCCGTCGGACGCGTCGGCGGCGCCACCGGGACGGCGGCACAGCGCGCGGTCGAGCTCGCCTATGGCGCGGTGCTGCGGTCCTACCGCTTCGACAAGTACCGCACCAAGGAGAAGCCCGAGAAGAAGCCGACGATGAAGAAGCTGACGGTATCCGTCAGCGGCGCGTCGGCGGCGCAGCGCTCGTTCATGAACCGCGAGAAGGTGGCCGAGGGCGTGTTCCTGACCCGTGACGTGGTCAGCGAGCCGCCGAACGTGATCTATCCCATCACCCTGGCGGAACAGGCGAAGGGCCTGGCCAAGCTCGGCGTCGACGTCGAGATACTCGGCGTCAAGGAGATGAAGAAGCTCGGCATGGGCGCGCTGCTCGGCGTCGGCCAGGGCAGCGTGCATGAGCCGCAGGTCGCGATCATGAAGTGGTTCGGCGACCCCAAGGGCCGCGACCGCAAGCCGGTCGCCTTCTGCGGCAAGGGCGTCACCTTCGATACCGGCGGCATTTCGCTGAAGCCCGCAGCCGGCATGTGGGACATGAAATGGGACATGGCCGGCGCCGGCGTCGTGATCGGCCTGATGAAGGCGCTGGCCGGCCGCCGCGCGAAGGTCAACGCGATCGGCGTCGTCGGCCTGGTCGAGAACATGCCCTCGGGCGCGGCGCAGCGTCCCGGCGACATCGTCACCTCGATGTCCGGCCAGACGATCGAGGTACTGAACACCGACGCCGAGGGCCGGCTCGTGCTCGCCGACGTCCTCTGGTACACGCAGGACCGCTTCAAGCCGCGCTTCATGGTCGACCTCGCCACGCTGACCGGCGCGATCATCGTTTCGCT
The DNA here is from genome assembly GCA_016792605.1 of Rhodospirillales bacterium. GTDB lineage: Bacteria > Pseudomonadota > Alphaproteobacteria > JAEULC01 > JAEULC01 > JAEULC01. The sequence goes on along the minus strand of JAEULC010000233.1, from coordinate 6,610 downwards.
CGGCCACGAGCATGCCGGCCTGTTCTCGAACAACGACGAGCTGGTCGAGAAACTGGTCGAGTCGGGCAAGGCGACCGGCGAGAACGTATGGCGCATGCCGCTCGGGGACTCCTACGACCAGGAGATCGACAGCGACGCGGCCGACATGAGGAACATCACCGGCGTCCCCGCCGGCGGCAGCATCATCGGCGCGCAGTTCCTTCAACGCTTCGTCAACAGCGTGCCCTGGGCGCATCTGGATATCGCCGGCGTCGCCTGGTCGAAGAAGGACACCGGCACGGTGCCGAAGGGGGCTACCGCCTTCGGCGTGCGCTTGCTCGACCACTTCGTCGCGGAGAACTACGAGTCCTCGTGACCGAGATCCGCTTCTACCATCTCGAGCGCTCGACGCTCGAGAGCACCCTGCCGACCATGCTGGAGCGCGTGATCGAGCGCGGCCAGCGCGCGCTGGTCGTCCTTGGGTCGAAGGAGCGGCTGGACGCGCTCAACATGCACCTGTGGACCTACCGCGCGGAGAAGTTCCTGCCGCACGGCCTGGCCGAGGACGGATTCGCGGAGCACCAGCCGGTGTTCCTGGGGCTCGACGACACGAACCCGAACAAGGCCGAGGTCCTGTTCGTGGCCGACGGCGCGGTCGGCAGCGACCTGGCGCGCTTCCAGCTTTGCGTGGAGCTGTTCGATGGCAGCGACGAGGCCGCCGTCGCCGCCGCGCGCCGGCGGTGGCGCGACTACAAGGCGGCCGGTCACACGCTCACCTACTGGCGCCAGACGGACCAGGGCTGGAAGCAGGAAGCCGCGGGCTGAGCGACATGGCCGGATCTAGCGCCCGGCGCGTGGCCAGGACCAGCACGGCCCACAGGACGATCGGACCGATCTGCAGGCGGGTCGCCTCGGCGATCGGCCCCAGCACCAGCGGCATCGCCACCAGGGCGGCAAGGCCGATCTTTTCCCACGGCCGGAACGCCGTGCGCGCCGCCTCGCCGGCCAGCCAGGCCACCACGAAGACGGTCGCGACCAAGTCGTAGTCCCAGGCATAGGGCGTAGCCAGGAAGGTCGCCGTGACCAGGACCGAAGCCTTGACCGGCATCGTCGCCCCGCCGCGCCACACGATGGCGACGGCCGCCGCCGCCAGGCCGCCGGAGAGGATCTGCACCGCGTAGGCGACCGGCACGCTGGCGCCAAGCGCGCGCGCGGTCGCGAAGCTGGTGGGCATGCGGTGCCACAGCGTGTAGCCGAGCTCGAGCAGGCCGCGCTGCATGACCGACTGGTGCGCCAGCCCGGCCCAGGCGTCGAGGCCCAGCCACGCCGTGGAGACCCCGACGAGCAACAGCGCCGTTGCGCCCGTCGCCAGGAACGTGCGCCAGTATCCGCCCGCGGCCAGTGCCACGGGCAGCAATACGCCGATCTGCGGCTTGTAGCAGAGGCAGCCGAACAGGATTCCCGCCAGCACCGGGCGGCGCTCCAGCAGCATCAGGCCGCCGCACAGGAATCCGGCGCTGAACGCGCCATTCTGACCCGAGATCGTGTTGACGAAGGCGGCCGGGGCGGCGACCGCCGCGAGGATGCCCAGCTTCCGGCCGATCACGCGCGACAGCAGCGCCGCGGTCCAGGCCAGCCCGCCCAGGGTCCACAGCGCCAGGGCGGGAACGAAGCCCAGCGCCGCCAGCGGCAGGCTCAGCAGCATCGCGGTCGGCGGATAGGAATACATGCGGAATTCGCTCAGCGCGCCGATCAGTTCGCGCTGGAAGGCGTGATAGGCGCTGGTGTCGTAGGCCATCGCCGCGCGCCCCTCGATCGCCAGCCGCGCCCCGGCCCAGTAGTTGATGAAGTCGCGCGCCAGCTGTTCGCCGGTCTCGTCCATCACGCCGTGGGTGGTGTGGGCGATAAAATCCCAGGCGGTGGCAATCAGCGAGATCGCCGCGAACACCACGGTGAAGCGCCAGGCACGCGCCGCGTCCAGCCAGGAAGCCTGGCGGATCAGGTCGAGATTCAAGGCGTGTTCCCGTCGTCTGGCGGCGCTAGTCGGCCGCGGCCGATCGATCGCCCTGTATCAGCGGCAGGGTGACGCTGACCGTGGTGCCGATCCCGAGCTCGCTTTCGATCTCGATCTGGCCGCCATGGAGCTCGACCAGCGCGCGGGCGATGGCGAGGCCGAGGCCGCTGCCCTGGGCGCGGCGGGTCAGGATGTCGCCGGCCTGGGCGAAGGGCTGCATCAGCCGCGGCAGGTCCTCCTCGGGAATACCGACGCCGGTGTCCTTGATCGTCAGCCGGGCCTTCTCGTGCTCGGGCTGCACGACGATGCGGACATAGCCGCCGGCCTCGGTGAACTTGATTGCGTTGGACAGGAGGTTGAGGACGATCTGCCGCGCGGCGAGCAGGTCGGCGCCGACGGTGACGGGTGATGCGGGCAGGTCCAGCTCGAGCGCCACCTTGCCCTTGGTCGCGCTGTCGTCCAGCATGCCCAGGCAGTAGCGCACGATCTCGACTAGGTCGTTGGGCTCGATCGCCAGCTCCATCTTGCCGGCCTCGATGCGCGACAGGTCGAGCAGCTGGTTGATCAGCGACAGCAGGTGCAGCCCGCTCGATCGCACGAGCTCAGCGTACTCCATGTAGCGCGGGTTGCCGACCTTGCCGAGCGCCTGGGTCTGGATCATCTCGGAAAAGCCGATGATGGCGTTGAGCGGCGTGCGCAGTTCGTGCGTGATCGAGCGCAGGAACGAGGTCTTGTAGGCACTGACCTGCTCGGCCTCGCGCCGGGCGACGTCCAGCTCCTCGGCCATCGTCGCCAGCATCGTCGCCTGTTCCTCGGTCTTGACCTGCACCATCTCCAGCTCGTGGACGGTGCGTTCCAGCGTCTTGCCGCGCTGGCGCAGCTCGATCTCGCTCTCCTTCAGCGCCGTCACGTCGGTCAAGACGCTCGCCGTCCCGCCCTCGCGGGTGCGGCTCTCGATCATCTGGAACCAGCGCCCGTCGCGCAGCTGGAATTCGGCGCGGCTCGACGGCCGGCGGTGGTAGTCCAGGCGCTCGGCAAGCCAGGCCTCGGCGTCCTGCGCCGGCTGCACCCGTCCGCCCGCCAGCGCCGCGCGCAGCACCTCGGCGTAGTCCTGGCCCGCGCGCAATGGGCGTGCCGCGCTGCCGAACAGGCGCGCGAACTGGTCGTTGTGCGCGATCAGCTTGTCGGACTGCCCCCACAGCGCGAAGCCCTCGGTCGCGCTCTGCATCGCGTCTTCCAGGCGCTGGCGCTCGCGCATCATCTCGGTGATGTCGACCCACAGGATGACGGTGCCGCCGTCCGGCGTCGGCCGTTCCTTGACCTGCAGGTAGCGCCCGTCGGCCAGGCGCTGCTCATAGGCATAGAACGGCTTGGAGCGGTGGAGCGCCATGAACTCCTCGAGCCATTCCTCGGGCTTGTTCGCGGCCAGCTCGCCGGCGATCTCGCGATTGGCCAGTACCATCCGCATGATCTGGTCGAAGCGCATGCCGACCAGATCCTCCACCGCCTGGATGCCGCGGTAGAGGAAGCGGAACTGCTCGTTGGCGTAGATCAGGCAGTCGTTCCGGTCGAACACCGCCAGCGCGACGCGCAGGCAGTCGAACGCCACCGCCAGTTCGGCGGCGGGGAAGGACTTACGGACGCTGGCCTTCTGGCGGTCCCCCGCATTCTGCATTCGGCGATCCTGTGCGTACCTCGCGCCAGCATCGTTACCGGAGTTAAGGTTAAGAAACGGTCAACAAATCAACCGCCCCGGCGCAACCATTAGGGGGTGTGGCGCTCGGGGCGGCAAGTGTTTTCCTGCTGTTACAACGCTTTAGTCCGTGATCAATCTGTGGCCGATCGGTGACCGGTTCCCGCGTGGGTGACGCGAAAACAGTCGTTTTCAGCGCCAGACCGTCACCGCTGGGCGTGGAAATCGTCAATCTTCGTTGCTATCCCGCGACCTTCACGGCGTCCTCGTAGGCCTCGTGCGCCGTCAGCCATTCGTCCTCGGCCTGGGCGAGCGCGTGGGCCGCGTGGGCCAGGTCGCGCTGGATCTTCGTCACCTCCGCCGGCTTTCCCTCGTAGAGCTTCGGGTCGGCGAGCCTGGCCTCCAGCGCGGTCTTCTCCTTGCTCAGGCGGTCGACCACCTTCTCCGCCGCGGCGACGGCCTGGCGCAGCGGCTTCAACTGGTGGCGCGCCTCGGCGGCGATGCGACGGTCCTCCTTCTGCGCCTCGGCGCTCTTCATCCTGGGCGCGTCGGCGACGGTCACCGGCGGCTTTGCCGCCGCCTCCTTTTCCTTCTTCTTCGCCGCCGCCTTGTCGCTGCGCTGGGCGGCGCGGCGCTCCTCCTGCAGGAACTTCTTGTAGTCGTCGATGTCGCCGTCGAACTGCTTGCAGCCGCCATCCGCGACCAGCCAAAGGCGGTCGGCCGTCGCCGAGACCATGCGCGGGTCGTGGCTGACCAGGATCACCGCGCCCTGGAAGGCGCTGAGGGCTGCAACCAGCGCGTCGCGCGCCTCGATGTCCAGGTGGTTGGTCGGCTCGTCGAGCAGCAGCAGGTGCGGCGCGTCGTGGGTGGTGAGCGCGAACAGCAGGCGCGCGCGCTCGCCGCCCGAAAGCTGCCCGACCTTGCGGTTGGCGCGATCCTGGGCGAAACCGAAGCGGCCGAGCTGCGCGCGCACCTTGTGCTCCGGCGCCTGCGGCATCACCGCCTGCAGGTGGTGGAACGGCGTGCGCTCCATGTCGAAGGCCTGGGTCTGGTCCTGGTCGTAGTAGCCGACACGCAGCTTCTGCGAGCGCCGGACGCTGCCGGACTGCGGCTGCAGCTTGTGCGCCAGCAGCTTCAACAGCGTCGACTTGCCGTTGCCGTTCTGGCCGAGGAGCGCGATGCGGTCGTCCATGTCGATGCGCAGGCCGAGCTTCTTCAGGATCGGCTTGCCGGGCTCGTAGCCGATCGCCGCGTCCTCGATCGCCACGATCGGCGGCGCCATCTCCTCGGGATCGGGGAACTCGAAGGTGATCTCCTCGGGCGGCGCCAGTGGCGTGATCTCGCCCATCTTCTCCAGCATCTTGATGCGGCTCTGCGCCTGGCGCGCCTTGCTGGCCTTGTAGCGGAAGCGGTCGACGAAGGCCTGCAGGTGCTTGCGCCGCGCAGCGTTCTTGGCGACGGCGGCGGCGTGCAGGTTCGCCTGCTCGGCGCGCGTCTTCTCGAACGTGTCGTAGTTGCCGCGATACATCGTCAGCTTGCCGCCGTCGACCAGCACGACCTCCTCGACCACGGCATTCAGCAGGTCGCGGTCGTGGCTGACCAGGATCAGCGTGCCGGGGAACTGGACCAGGAACTGCTCGAGCCACAGCCGCGCCTCGAGGTCGAGGTGGTTGGACGGCTCGTCGAGCAGCATCAGGTCGGGGCCCGAAAACAGCACGGCGGCGAGCGCCACCCGCATGCGCCAGCCGCCGGAGAAGTCGCTCACCGGGCGCTGCTGGGCCTCGTGGTCGAAGCCCAGGCCAGCGAGGATCGTGGCAGCGCGCGACGGCGCGGCATGGGCCTCGATTGTCATCAGCCGGTCATGAATCTCGGCGATGCGGTTCGGATCCTCGGTCGTCTCGGATTCCTTAAGCAGCGCGGCACGCTCCAGGTCGGCGGCCAGCACGAACTCGACCAGCGATTCCGGCCCCGCGGGGGCCTCCTGGGCCAGGTGGCCGACCCGGGCGCGCGCCGGCATGTCCAGCGTGCCTGAATCCGCGTGCAGCTCGCCCAGGATCAGCTTCAAGAGGGTCGACTTGCCGCTGCCGTTGCGCCCGATCAGGCCGACGCGGTGCCCGGCCGGGATTGACACCCCGGCCCGGTCGAAGATGGCCCGACCGCCATAGCGGAAGGTGAGTTCGTTAATGCTGAGCATGGGGGCGGGGTCATAGCACGCCTAGCCCCGGTTGCCAGCCCGGTTTAGGCCGACTATAAGACCGCACCTTGCCGCCGGCCTAGCGCCGCGGACCCCCGTATTACCGCCAAAGGAAGCTGTACCCATGGCCGTCGAGCGCACCCTGTCGATCATCAAGCCGGATGCCACGCGCAGGAACCTGACCGGCAAGATCAACGCCAAGCTGGAGGAGGCGGGGCTGCGCATCGTCGCCCAGAAGCGTATCCAGCTGACCCGCGCCCAGGCCGAGGGCTTCTACGCCGTCCACAAGGCGCGGCCGTTCTTCAACGACCTCTGCACGTTTATGATCTCCGGCCCGGTCGTGGTCCAGGTCCTGGAAGGCGAGAACGCGGTGCAGAAGAACCGCGACGTCATGGGCGCCACCAACCCGGCCAACGCCGCGCCTGGCACCATCCGCAAGGAATTCGCCGAGTCGATCGAGGCCAACTCGGCCCACGGCTCGGACAGCCTGGACAACGCCAAGGTCGAGATCGCCTACTTCTTCGCCGGCACCGAGATCGTCGGCTAGCAGCTGTTTGTCCCTCTCCCGTCTTCGGACGGGAGAGGACACTGCTTTTCAGTACAGCCGGTTCTTGTAGCCGTCCTCGACCCGCGCGTCGGCTTCCTCGACGGTGATGTTCTTGGGCTTCACCTGCTCGACGATGATGCGGCCGAGCGACGGGAAGTTCTTCGGCGCGACCTTGTAGTCGTC
>JAEULC010000159.1 GCA_016792605.1 Rhodospirillales bacterium | reverse complement strand
GCCACCAAGCGGTCCTACGTGCCGGTGACCAAGCGCAAGTAGCGGCAACAGGCGTCGGCCGGGTCATCGCCCGGCCGGCCGCCCAAGGATCGGCGCCATGGCGCAGAACCGCTCGCAGCAACCCCAGACGCCCGGCCCGGGTACCCCCGCCGGGCAACCGGCCGTGGCGCTTCGCTTCGGCCGCGCCGCGCGCGAGGCCATCGGCCGCCCGGCCAACGACAACCGGGCGTCGCCTGGGCGCCGTCTGGCTGTGGCCCTGGTCCGGGCCGGATTGATCGGCGTCGCCGCCTACGCGATCTGGCGTTGGATCGGCTGAGCCCCTACTTCCGCTCGATCAGCTCGATCTTGTAGCCGTCCGGATCCTCGATGAAGGCGATGACGCTGCCGCCATGCTTCATCGGTCCCGGCGGACGCGGGATCTTGACGCCTTCCTTGGCCAGCTTTTCGCAAGTCCCATAGATGTCGGGCACGCCGATCGCCAGATGGCCGAACGCGGTCCCCAGCACGTAGGGCTCCTTCTGCGGCCAGTTGTGGGTCAGCTCGATCACCGCGTTCGATTCCTCGTCGCCGTAGCCGACGAAGGCCAGCGTGAACTCGCCGGTCGGGTAGTCCTTGCGCCGGATCAGATTCATGCCCAGCAGCCGCGTGTAGAAGTCGATCGACTTGTCCATGTCGAACACGCGGATCATCGTGTGCAGCATGCGAAACTTCGAGGCGTCCACGGCCGCGCCGGCCGCGTGCCCCTTGGCGATATCGTTCATCGGGTTGGTCCCTCACCCTAGAGCTTGATGCCCGACCTTGGACGCCACGGCCCCCCTGCGTCAAGCCGACGCCCGGTCGCCGTCGCAGGGCATGACCCTCGGCCGATTTACCGACTCTTAACCATTCGCGATGACAGTATTTGCGCCGTTCATCTACCTAGGCAGGAAGCTCAAGATGTCGCTCGCAGAAGAAATCTCCAAGGCCATCGGCGCTCACGGAATGTGGAAGCAGCGCCTTCGCAACGCCATCGACGCCGGCAAGTCGGAGTTCACGCCCGACACGGTCGCCAAGGACAATGCCTGCGACTTCGGCCAATGGCTCTATGGCAATAGCCTGAGCGCCGTCGACAAGGGTTGCGCAGAGTACAAGGCGGTCAAGGATCTGCACGCAAAGTTCCACCAGTGCGCGTCGGGCGTCCTCAAATGCGCCGTCACCGGCAAGAAGGCGGACGCCGAGACCATGATGGGCACGGCCGGTAGTTTCACCACCGCTTCGGGCGAGCTGACGCGCGCGATGATGACGTGGAAGGCCAAGGCCGCGAAGTAGCGCCGCGCGCGAAGCCGCCGCTCCGGCCTTCGCGAAAACCCGCCGGCCGTGCTAAGGAGGGGCCTTCGCCAACAGCCCGCCCCGCGCACCCTCCGCAGCATGTCCCTTGAAATGACCCTCGCGCTGATGGCGCTGTCCTGCACGGGGATAGCGGTGTCGATCTGGCGGGTACGCCACCCGCCCGAGCCGGGGACGCCGCGGCTGATCGACTGGCACTTCGTCCTCTTCCCGTCGATCGTGCTGACCGCCCTGCTCTGCCTGCACCTGAGCCAGCTCGTGCTCGGCAAGAGCTAGAACAGCGCAAAGTCCTTCGACAGGACGTGGCCGAAGGCGCGCAGCAGGAAGTCGCGATGCGTATTGCCGACCACGGCGCCCGCCGCCTCGGGCCCGACGGCGTCGCGCAGGATCGGCCCGGCATAGCCCTCCAGGTCGCGCTCGACATAGAACGAGTAGCGGATGCAGGCCATCACCAGCGCCGAGCGCGGGTCGGCCTGACGCCCGGTGATGACGTTGCCCGCGATCCGCTCCAGCTTGACGCTGGTGAGGAAGGGGAACACGCAGCCCGCGCGCAATGCGCCCGCCGTGACCTGGTCGCGCAGGAACAGGTCGACCGGCTGGCGCGGTCCCGCCGCCATCTCGCGACGGTAGAGATCCAGCAGCCGGGCGATCGCGGCCGGGTTAACCAGGTACGAGGTCATCGACGCAAAGCTGCGCAGCTTGCCCAGATTCAGGATGCTGAAGGCCGGCCGCCCGCTCTCCATCGCCTGGGCGTACTGGTTGGCCAGCAGCTTGATGAGCCGCAGGTCGCAGCTCACATACATGTCGGTCAGCAGCACGTCGAATCCGTCCAGCCGGCCGGCCGCGATCGACTCGTCGAGATAGGGCGCCAGACTGCGGGAGACCAGGATGTCATCCTCCACCACATGCACGAAGCGCCTTTCGTCGCGCGCGGACTCGAGCGCCGCGACATGCGAGCGGAAGCACCCGATCTCGCCAGGCGTGAGCGCGGCGCCGGATGGGGCGCCCGGCGCGCCGCCCTCGAGCGCGGGAAAGCGTCGATAGCGGTCGGCCAGCCCGAGCGCCGCGAACTGCCGCTCCATCTCGTCACGCCGGTCGATCGAGCGGTCTAGATTGATGTAGAGGCCGCGATATGCCGTCATGCCGGGCCCCGCAGTCGCGGAATGCCCGCGATGTCGAGCAGGATGTCGGCGGCCCGCAGGGACGGCGGCGGGCCGCCATGGCCGAGCAGCCGCATCGCCTCGCTGCCCTGTCGCGCCTGGTCCGCACGCGCCTCGGGGCTGCGGAGCAGGCCGAGCACCGCCTCGGACAGGCGCTCCGGCGTGCAGTCCTCCTGCATCACCTCGGGGATCACCGAGCGGTCGCCGAGCACAAGGTTTGCCAGCGTCACGTGCTTCACCCGCACCAGCGCGCGCACGATCGCCGCCGAGCTGGCCGACACGCGGTAGGCGATCACCATCGGCACGCGGGCGAGGTTGAGTTCCAGCGACACCGTGCCCGACGCGGCCAGCGCCGCGTCGCTGGCGTCGAAGGCATCGTATTTCTCGCCGTCGCCCAGAACGACGATCGGCTGCAGCGGCCAGTCGGCGACCGCCTGGCGCACCAGCGGTTCCATCGCGCGCACGGTCGGCAGGACGATGCGCAGCCCAGGCGTGGCCGCGGCGATCAATCGCACCGCGCCGGAAAAATCCGGCATCAACCGCGTCACCTCGCCGCGCCGGCTGCCGGGCAGCATGCAGAGCAGCGGTGCGTCGGGCGCGACGCCATGCGCCTGGCGGAAGCGTGCGCCATCGCCCCTATCCGCGCCGCTCTCGACCACGGGATGGCCGATGAAGCTCGCCGGCAGGCCGGCCTTGTGGAAGTACGGCGGCTCGAACGGCAGCAGGCAGAGCAGGTGGTCGTAGTAGCGCGCGACGCGATGCACCCGGCCCGGGCGGTAGGCCCAGACCTTGGGCGCGTTGAGGTGCACCAGGGGAATGCCGTGGCCGCGCACGCGGTTGGCGACGCCGAAGTTGAACGCGGTATTGTCGATGGTCAGCACGACGGCGGGTTTCCGCGCCCGGATGTCGGCCGCCAGGCGCCAGATCAGGCGATACATGCGCGGGATGTGCGGGACGATCTCCGCCATGCCCATGATCGACAGCTCGCTGAGCGGCACCAGGCTCGACAGGCCCTCGCCGACCATGCGGTCGCCGCCGACCCCGGCGAAGCGCAGCGGCACCGTCGCGCGCCGCTTCAGGGCCTGCATGATGCGGCCGCCGAGATTGTCGCCCGAGACCTCGCCGGCCAGCAGGTAGATCAGCGGCGCATCGTCGGTCATGGCAGTGGCGGAACGCGCGCGACGCCGACCACGAAGAGCTCGGCCTTGTCGGCGGCCGCGCCCACCGCCGCGCCGGCGACGATCAGCGCGCCGCCGGCCTCGACCGCGATGCCGACCAGGCCGGCGGCCGCCGCCTGCTCGACCGTGCGCACGCCGATGGTCGGCAGGTCCAGGCGCCGCTCCTGCCCAGGCTTGGCGGTCTTCACCAGCACGCCGCCCGGCCCGTCGCGCCGCAACTCCTTGCAGCGCCGCAGCAGCGCGTCGGTGCCCTCGATCGCCTCGACGCCCAGCACCACCCCCTGCTGCACCACGACCGCCTGGCCGACATCGACCGCGCCGAGCGCGCGCGCGACCGTCAGGCCGCGCTCGATATCGGCCCAGTCGGACGCCGCGGGCGAGCGCTTACCGATCTGGCCTTCCGGTGCCAGCAGGTCGGGCAGGATCTGGTCGGGGCCGACCAGCCTGCCGCCCTCGCGCTCGATCACCTCGCCGATCGCGGTAAGCAGGCCGTTGTCGCCGACGGCCCGGCGGCCGAGCGTCAGCAGGAACTTGGCGGTCCAGGCGTCAGGCATCAGCGACAGCAGCGACGGGCGCTTCACGCGGCCCGCCATCACGATCTCGGGGCAGGCCTCGTCCTTCAGGGTCTTCAGGATGGTGCCGCCGGCGCCCAGCCGCACCCAGATATGCGGCAGGTCGGGCGTCACCGTCGCGGGATCGGCATGGCCCTGCAGCGCGATGACGAAGAAGGGGCGGCCCTCGTCCCGGCATGCCGCGATCAGCAGGCGCGGCAGGTCGCCCCCGCCGGCGATGATCGCGAGCTTGGGCTTAGGCGCCATTGGTCGATCGCGGCTGGCACAATGCCCGCTGCGAGTCGGCCTTGATGAAGTCGACGATCTCCTGCACCGCCTTGGTGGCGCTGAAGAGCTGCGCCACGTCGCCGATGCGCTCGGCCATCGTGCCCTCCTGCGCGAACAACAGGCGGTAGGCGGTGCGCAGGCTGTGGATGTCCTCGCGCGAGAAGCCGCGGCGCTTCAGGCCGACCAGGTTGAGCCCGCCGAGCCGCGCGCGGTCGCCCATGACCGAGCCATAGGGGATGACGTCGTTCTCGACCCCCGACATGCCGCCGACCATGGCGTGGCGCCCGATGCGCACGAACTGGTGCACGGCGCACAACCCGCCCAGGAAGGCGAAATCCTCGACCACCACATGCCCGCCCAGCGTGGCGTTGTTGGCCAAGATGACGTTGTTGCCGAGCTTGCAGTCATGCGCCACGTGCGATCCGACCATGATCAGGCAGCGGCTGCCGACCTTGGTCAGCAGACCGCCGCCGGCCGTGCCGGGATTCATCGTCACGTGCTCGCGGATGATCGTGTCCTCGCCGATCTCCAGCCGCGAGGGCTCGCCCTTGAACTTCAGGTCCTGCGGCTGGTGCCCGATCGACGCGAAGGGAAAGATGCTGCAGCGCGCGCCGACGGTGGTGTGCCCCTCGACCACAACATGGGAGTGCAGCTTCACGCTGGCGCCGAGCTCGACATGCGCGCCGACCACGCAGAAGGGGCCGATCTCCACCCCCTCGCCCAGCTTGGCTCCCGCGGCGACGATCGCCGACGAATGGATCGCGGCCATCAGGCGTCCACAATCATGGCGGTGAACGTGGCCTCGGCCATCAGCTGGTCGTCGACCAGGGCCTTGCCGGCGAACTTCCACACATTGCCGCGCTGGCGCTCCTTGACCACCGGGATGCGCAGCAGGGCGCCGGGCAGCACCGGGCGGCGGAACTTGCAGTTCTCGACCGACATGAAATAGACCAGCTTGTCGCGCGGCGGGCCGCCCATGCTCTTGACCACCAGCGCGCCGGCGGTCTGCGCCATGGCCTCGACGATCAGCACGCCGGGCATGATCGGCCGGCCGGGGAAGTGGCCGACGAAGAAATGCTCGTTCATCGTCACGCCCTTGATGCCGGTCGCGCTTTCGCCGAGTACGACATCGGTCAGGCGGTCGATCAGCAGGAACGGGTGGCGATGCGGCAAGAGCGTCATCAGCTCCACCGAGTCGATCTCGATCCTGGGGTTTTCCACTGCCTTGATGGTCATTCTTCTTCGTTCGCCTTGCCGCGCTCTTCGTCCCTGCCCCGGGCCAGCCGCCCCAGGGCGACGGTCTGGCGATGGAACTGGCGCAGCGGCACCGCGGGCGCGCCGCCCACCGCTTCGCCGGGGCTGATGTCGCGCATGACGCCGGACATGGCCGCGATCCGCACGCCATCGCCGATGGTCAGATGGCCCGCGAGGCCAGCCTTGGCCGCGACGACGACATAATTGCCCAGCTTGGTGCTGCCGGAAATCCCCGCCTGGCCGACCACGACACACCCCCGCCCCAGGCGAGCGTTATGCCCGATCATTACCAGGTTGTCGATCATCGACCCCCGGCCGATCACTGTATCCGGCCCCATGCCGCGGTCGATCGCGGTGTTGGCCCCGATCTCCACGTCGTCCTCGACGATCACCCGGCCGGTCTGGGGGATGCGGACGTGGCCGGCAGGATCGATGGCGAAGCCGAAGCCGCGGTTGCCGATGCATACCCCAGGGTGGATCAGGACGCGCTTGCCGATCAGGCAGTACTGCAGCACGGCGCAGGCGCCCACGACCGTGTCGGCCTCGATGACCACCCCATCGCCGACCACGGCGTTGGGCCCGAGCCAGCAGCGCGGGCCGATCTCCGCCCGGGCACCGACCACCGCCCCGGCGTCGATCCGGGCGCTGGGGTCCACCTTGGCCGCAGGGTCGACCGTGGCGCGCGGGTGGACGCCGCCCTGGATCGCCTCGTCGGGGTAGAAGGCCTGGGCGATCAAGGCAAAGCCCTTGTAGGGCTTGTCGGTCACCAGCACGTCCGTGCCCGGCCCGGCCTTGTCGGCGTAGCGCGGCTCGACCAGGCAGCACCCGGCCTTGGTGTCGGCGAAGGCCTTCAGGTAGCGGCGGTTGTCGAGAAAGGCCACGTCGCCGGGCGTCGCTTCGCCCAGTGCCGCCACCCCGGTGAACGTCCGGTCGCGATTGGCGGCTGGCAACAGCGTGGCGCCGGCGATCTCGGCCAGCGCTGCCAGGCTGAACGGCCCGGCCGGACGGAAGAAGCGAGGATCGGGCATGTCGCCGGCCGCGCCGGGCTCGCGCCCGGGCTCAGGGAGCCAGCGGCGGCAGCGTTACCTTCACTGTCGGCAGCTTGCGGTTGACCAGGTCCAACACCTCGTCGGTGACTTCCATCGCCGGCGCGCTGAGGATGATCTGCGAGCGCGGCAGCATCAGCGTCGCCCCGCGCTGCGTGGCCACGTCCTGGATCACGTCCACGACCACCTTGTTCACCTGGACCATCGAGTTCTTGTAGGCGTCGTCGAGCTGCTTGCGCCGCGCCTGCACCTGGCGCTGGAACTCGGCGACGCGCTGCTCGAACTGCTGGCGGCGCTGGGCGAAGGCCTCGGGCGACAGCACGGTACGCTGCTTGTTCAGCTCCTGCTCGGCATTGCGCAGGTCGTTCTCCTGCTTGGCGATGTCGTCCTGGTAGGTCGACTGCTGCTTGGTCAGCTGGTCGCGCACCGACTTGGCGGCGGTCGCGCTCTCGCGGATCTTGTCGACGTCAACCACGGCGATGATCGGCGCGGGCAACGGCCCGGCCGGCTGGCGCGGGGCGGCAGGCGCCGCGGCGGGCGCCGGCTGCGCCGCGGGACGCTGCTGCTGCTGCGCCGGGCGCTGCTGCTGCTGCGTCTGCGCCAATGCCATCGGTGAAATTGCCATCGAAACGACGGCGAGCGCCATCAAGCGCCCGGCGGCGCGCATGCCCAATGCAATCATGGATCAGAACCTCGTGCCAAAACTGAAATGAAATACCTGAGTCTGGTCGATCTCTTGCTTAACGATCGCCCGCGCCAGGTCAACCCGGATCGGGCCGAACGGCGACTTCCACGCGGCCCCGATGCCGATCGACGCCCGCGCCGCCTTCGGATCGGCCACGCCGTATTCGCCGTCCTCGCTGGCATCCCACACCGAGCCGACCGTCGTGAAGGCCTTGCCCGAAACGCCCAGCTCCTCGGGGAAGCCGAGCGGGAAGGTCAGCTCGGCGGTGCCGACGTAGAAGCGCCGGCCGCCGAGCGCGTCGCGCGTGTTCTCGTCGCGTGGCCCCACGCCGCCCGTGGCGAATCCCTTGAAGTTGTCGCCGCCGAGGAAGTAGCGGTCGTTGATCCGGACGCGCTCGCCAAGGCCGTTCAACACGCCGGCCTCGCCGCTCATGCTGAAGATCCACTTGTCCCATACCGGGATCGGCCAGTAGGCGCCGCCGCCGACCTTGTGCTTCAGGTAGGTCACGTCGCCGCCAAGGCCGGCGAAGTCCTGCGAGAAGGTCAGGTAGTAGCCGTCGGTCGGGTCCTGGCGGCTGTCCAGCCGGTCGTAGAACAGGCTCTGGCCGATCAGCGAGGTAAGCGTTGTGCCCTTCTGCTCCTTGATGAAGCGCGACGCGTCCTCGTCGATGTCCTCGATCTTGTCCTGGCGGATCACGTAGCGCGTCGTATGGCGCAGGTTCTCGGTGAAGCTGTAGCCGACGCGCAGGCCGGCGCCGATCGCCTTCAGGTCGTAGGAGCTGGTTTCCTTGTTGTCGCGCGTCACGCGGAACAGGTCGACGCCCGCCGACAGGTCGCGATCGAGGAAATAGGGCTCGGTGAAGCCGATGTCGAACTCGGTCGACTTCTGCGACACGCGGAACTTGGTGCGCAGGTCCTGGCCGCGGCCCAGCAGGTTGCGCTCGCGGACGCTGAGGTCGGCCAGCACGCCTTCGGCCGACGAGTAGCCGGCGCCGATCGAGATTTCGCCGGTGGACTGCTCCTCGACCTCGACCTGCACGACGGTCTTGTCGGGATCGGTGCCCGGCACGTTGGAGACGTCGACCTTCTTGAAGAAGCCCAGGTTCTGGATGCGCTGGCGCGACCGGCGCAGCTTCGCGGTCGAGAACGCGTCGCCCTCGACCAGGCGGAACTCGCGGCGCACGACGCGGTCGAGCGTCCGGTAGTTGCCGACAATGTCGATGCGTTCCACGAAGACGCGCGGGCCTTCCTGGATGTCGAAGGTCAGGTTGATCGTCTTCTTGTCGCGGTCGCGGTCGATCGTCGGCTGGATGTCGACGAAGGCGAACCCGAGGTTGCCGACCGCGTCGGTCAGCTTGGTGATCGTCTTCTCGATCAGGTCGGCGTTGTACCAGTCGCCTTCCTGCGGGATCAGGGACGGCCGCAGCGCCACCAGGTCGAGGTTCTTGAACTGGGTCGACAAGTCGACGACGCCGAACTTGTAGCGCTCGCCCTCGTCGACGGTGAAGGTGATGAAGCAGTCATTGCGGTCCGGCGTCAGCTCCGCCACCGCCGAGACGACGCGGAAGTCGGCATAGCCCTCGCGCAGGTAGAAGCGGCGCAGGAGCTC
>JAEULC010000144.1 GCA_016792605.1 Rhodospirillales bacterium | reverse complement strand
CGCATTCGCATCGAAGTCTCGGCGACGGTCAAGGACGGCGCGATCCATGTCGACTTCGAGGGCACCAGCCCGCAGCTCAAGGGGCCGTTCAACGTCGTCCGATCGGGCAGCCAGGCGGCGGCCTATTTCGCCGTCCGTGCGCTGACCGATCCCAGCATCCCGACCAATGCCGGCTGCTTCCGGCCGGTCAGCCTGCATCTGCCCGTGGGTACGCTGGTGAACCCGCAGGAGCCGGCCCCCGTGGGCTCGCGCACCGCGACGATCAAGCGCATCACCGGCTGCATCCTGGGGGCCTTCAAGGAAGTGATGCCCGACAAGGTGCCGGCCGACTCGGCGGGCGAGCTGCTGACGCTGGCCTTCGGCGGCCGCAAGCCGGACGGCAGCGGCAACTTCGTCGTCGGCGAGCTGATTGCCGGCGGCAGCGGCGGGTCGATCCGCACGGACGGCGCCGACGTGAT
Organism: Rhodospirillales bacterium; assembly: GCA_016792605.1. Classification (GTDB taxonomy): domain Bacteria; phylum Pseudomonadota; class Alphaproteobacteria; order JAEULC01; family JAEULC01; genus JAEULC01. The sequence continues at coordinate 8,838 of JAEULC010000144.1, read as the reverse complement.
CGAGACCGACGCCACCAACTGCATGAACCTGCCCGCCGAGGCGCTGGAGATGGAGGCGCCGCTGCGCGTCACCCGCGTGGCGCTGCGGCCGGACTCGGGCGGCCCAGGCGCGCAGCGCGGCGGGCTGGGCGTCATCAAGGAATTCGAGGTGCTGGGCGGAGATACCACCTTCACCCATCGCGGCGAGCGCCACTACTGCGCGGCGCAGGGCTCGCAAGGCGGCCAGGCCGGCGCGCCGGCGGTGTCGGTGATCCACCGCGCCGACGGACGCGACGAGGTTGTGCCGTCGAAACTGGTGACGACGTTGAAGCGCGGCGACCGGGTGACGGTGGAGACCGCCGGCGGCGGCGGCTATGGCGACCCGAAGCGGCGCGACGCGGCGCTGGTGAAGGCGGATATCGCCAACGGCAAGGTCAGCGCCAAGGCGGCGCGGGAAATCTACGGGCAGGCTTAGGTTCAATCGTCTCTTGAGGGGGAGAAGATCATGAGCAAGGGAATTGCAGGACTGGCACTGACGGGCTTGGCTGCGGCAGTGACGCTGGCCACGGGCCTGTTTGCGGCGCCCGAGGCGGCGGCGCAGACCACCTGGAAGATGCACATCATCTGGGTGCCGGCGCGTCCGGAGGCCCAGAGCTACAAGGCGTTCGTCGACCAGGTCAACGACAAGGCCAAGGGCAAGCTCAAGATCGAGCTGCATCAGGGCGGCTCGCTCGGCGTCAAGGACGTCGACATGCTGCGCATCCTGCCCGCCGGCAACGTGATCCAGATCGCCGGCCTCTATCCCGGCTACATGACGCGCGACGTGCCGGAATACACCGTCACCCTGCCGCCCGGCACGGTGAAGGAGCCGGAGAAGATGGTCGGCGCCCTGCCGACGCTGACCAAGATCTACGAGGAAACCTACAACAAGTGGGGCATCAAGCTGCTCGGCTACGTGATGCACCCAGTGCGCGACACGCACATCATGTGCAAGGAGCCGATCACCAGCCTGGCCCAACTCAAGGGCAAGAAGCTGCGCGTTTGGGAGAAGTTCCACGTCGACACCTTCGCCAAACTGGGCGTGGCGGCCCAGGTGATCGGCCAGAACGACCTCTATGTCGCGATGAAGACCGGCGTGGTCGACTGCGCGGTCTATCCGATCGGCTTTGCCACCACCGTCTCGTTGCAGGAAGTGGCGCCGAACGCCTCCTACCTGTTCCCGTATGTGCTGCATCCACTCAACCTGATCGTGTCGAAGAAGTCCTTCGACGCCCTGCCGGCCGACGTGCAGAAGATCGTGACGGACACGGCGCAGCAGGTGCAGAAGCAGACGATCGACAGCTACCTCAAGGGCACCTACGACCGGCAGGCCTTCGAGGAATTCTCGCAGAAGAATGGCCGCCTTCTCCAGGCCTTCCCCGATCAGGACCAGGCCGCGTTCACCAAGACCGCGCGCGAGGTATGGGAAGCCACGGCGAAGGAGTTGGGGCCCAAAGCGACCGAGAGCCGTACAGCCGTTTTGAAGGCGCTCGGCAACTAGAAGAACGCGGTGCGATGCCCCGCTCCGCCTGACGGCGCGGTGGGGCATCGGCCGCAATTCCTGCATCGAAGGGCAAGACGATGCGGCAGGCGGAAGCGGCGATCGGATGGATCGCGCGAACCTTGATCAGCGTCGCGACGGCGGCCGGCATCCTGCTGACCGCCTTTGTCGCCTTGTCGGCGTTCATGCGCTATCTGGTGGGGACGCCCTTCGCTTTCACCGAGGAAACCGTCGGCCTGCTGTTCTCGGCGATGGTGTTCCTGTCGCTACCCTACTGCACTTATGCCGGCACGCATATCCGCGTTACCCTTGTGACCGATCACCTGTCCGCCGGCTGGCAGCGACGCATGGCGTTGGCGTCGACCGTGTTCACCATCGCTTTCAGCCTCGTCTACGGCTGGTTCGCGTTCGATTTCGCCTGGACCTCGCTGGCGCTGAACGCGAAGTCCGATATCGGCCGCATCCCGCTATGGCCATGGATGATGGCCATGCCGTTCGCCTGCGCCATCATGGGCCTAGCCGCGATCCTGCGACAGTGGTTCCCGTTGCCCGCCGCCGCCGGCGGCGGCTCTGGCGTCTGAAGGGCGGTCGCTGGCAACCATGGTCTGGTTCATCCTTCTGCTCGGCCTCGTGGCAACCGCCCTGATCGGCATGCCGATCGGCCTCGGCCTCGCGCTCACCGGATTGGCGATCCTGCACTTCGCCGCCGGCGGGGCCGAGACGCTGGCCGTGACAGCGGTATGGAACGTCTTCACCGACTTCACCTTCAGCGCCGTGCCGATCTACATCTTCATGGGCGAGATTCTGCTCGTCAGCGGCGTGAGCACACGCATCTACAATGCAGTCGCGCCGTTCTTTCAGCGGATTCCCGGCCAGCTCCTGCATACGAACATCGTCGTGTGCACGATGTTCGGCGCGGTCTGCGGCGCCAGCACCTCGACCGCCGCCGCCGTCGGCTCGGTTGCCTATCCGGAACTGCGCGCCCGCGGCTACAGCCGGCCCGGCGTGGTGGCGACGCTGGCTGCCGGCGGCACGCTCGGCCTGCTGATCCCGCCGAGTCTATCGCTGCTGATCTACGGCGCGACCCAGAACGTCTCGATCGGCCGCCTGTTCCTCGCCGGCATCCTGCCGGGGCTAATGCTCGCGGCCATGTTCATGGCAGCGATCTATGTCATCAGCCGGCGCAATCCCGACCTGACGCCGCCGGGCGACGCCGGCATCGGCTGGGGAAAGCGGCTGTGGGGGCTGGCCCGCATCTGGCCGTTCGCGCTGCTGGTCTTCTCGGTCCTCGGCACGATGTATCTCGGGCTTGCGACGGCGACGGAGGCGGCGGCGCTCGGGGTGGTGGCGGCAATCGTCGTTGGGGTCTTCTGGGGCGAGCTGACGCCCGGCAAACTATGGCGTGCCTTCCGCACGGCCACCGCCGTGTTCGGCTCGATCGGCCTCGTGGTGCTGGGCGCGCTGGTGCTGGCGCAATCCCTCAGCATCCTTGGCGTGCCACAGCAGGTGATGTCCAGCATCGCGGAGCTCGGCCTGTCGAAATACGCCGTGCTGCTGCTCATCGTCATCCTCTACCTCGTGCTTGGATGCTTCTTCGACGGCATTTCGCTGATGCTGATGACCCTACCGCTGGTCTTTCCGGTGATGATGGGCGTGGGATTTGACCCGGTCTGGACCGGAGTCATCATCACCATCATGATCGAGATCGGCATGCTGACGCCGCCGGTGGGCATGAATCTTTTCGTGCTGGTCGCGATTACCAACGGCGAGGTGAACCTCGCCCAGGCCGCCCGGGCTGCCCTGCCCTACTGGATCTTGATGCTCGGCGGCGTCGCGATCCTGACCGCGATCCCGGGCATTGCGTTGCTGCTCCCAAACCTGGTCATGGGTCAGTAGACAGAATCAGCCCTTGCCGCGCGGCCGGTAGGCCAGGAACCAGGCCAGCGCGGCGGTCTGCGCCGCCAGCACAAGGCCGAAGGCCCAGGCATAGGCATCAGGATCGTATCCACCCTCGGCGCCACGCGGCCACAGGTTGATGATCGCGCCGATCGCATATTGCAGCGCAAAGGCCGTGCCGGTAGACAGAACGTTCAAGCCCGCGTTGGCGCGGCCGGCATAGGCCGGCGGAAAATGCTGCGACAGGGCCGAGTAGCACAATGTCACGACGTTGAAGCTCGCCCCAAACAGCGCCCACAGGAAGGCGCTGGCCGCAATCCATTCCAGCACGATGCCGAGCTGCGCCAGCATGAACAGCACCGACGCCGATGCCGCCACGGTGAGAACGCCGATCCCGAAGCGGCGCAGATACTCCGCGATCACCCCGCCGAACATCGAGCCGAAGCTCAAGGCCAGGGCCATCACCAGCAGCTGTTCGGCAACCGCCGGGCGGTCGAACCCCGCGACATCGCGCAGCCAGGGGCCGGCCCACAAGGTCTGGATGGCAGAGCCGCTGGCAAAGCCCAGCATGGTCATCGGCGCCACGCGCCAGAACAGGGGATCGCGGTAGACGACCAGGAACAGTTCGCGAAGCTGCTGCCGCAGGCCGGCGGGCGGGATATCGCCGGGTGGGCGTTCCGGCACGATCGCAATGAGCGACAGGGCGGCGATGGCGGTCAGCCCCGCGCCGATCAGCATCAGCCCGCGCCAGCCCACCGCGTCGACGCCGGCCTGGGCCGGCACGGTCGCGAGCACGGCGCCGAGCGAGCCGAGGCCAAGGAAGAGCCCGTTGATCAGCGGAAGGCGGTGCTTGGGGAACCAGTCGGCGATCTGCTTGTAGGCCGACATCAAGCCGCCGCAGAAGCCGAGGCCGACCAGGCCGCGTGCGATGGCGAGCGTCATCAGGTCCTGCCCGAAGGCGAAGAGCACCCCGCCCGCCGCCGCCGTCGCCACCATGGCCGCCTGCACCCGCCGCGCGCCGAACCGGTCGAGCAGGATGCCCAGCGGGATCTGGAACAGCGCAAAGGTCAGGAAGTATGCCGAGGTCAAGAGCCCCAGCTCGGCAGCGCTGAGCCGGAACTCGCCCACCAGGTCGGGCGCGATGACCGCGTTCACCGAGCGGAAGAACAGCGACATGAAATACGCGAGCGCGAAGGGCGCGAGCACGCGGATGCCGAGCGAGATTGTCATCGATTCAACTATGCGACCCGGCGCGCATGCGTACAACGCCTTGGAACGCAGGCCTTCCATACGGGTTTGCGCAGGCAGCGCGTCTAGCCGGCGGCCTCGCGCGGCGCCAGCACGTCGCGCAGCTTGCGCGCCAGGTCCTGGCGGCGATAGGGCTTGGCGATCATGTGCACGCCGGGCTCCAGGTGGCCGTGCTGGACGATGGCGGTATCCGTATATCCCGAGGTGAACAGCACCGGCAGGTCCGGCTGGATCTCCACGGCCTGCTCTGCTAGTTGCCGGCCGTTGAGGCCACCCGGCATCACCACGTCGGTGAACAACAGGTCGAAGCGGCACCCGCTGCGCAGAAGATCCAGCGCCTCGTGCCCATGCCTTGCCGTCGTCACGACGTAACCAAGCGACTTGAGCAGCGTCGCGGCGTGGGCGCGCACGAGGTCGTCGTCCTCCACCAGCAGGATCCGCTCTGCGCCTTGCGGCAGCGGTCCCTCCTCGTCCTTCTGCGCAACGCGCGCGGAGCCGGACTCCGCGCGCGGCAGGTAGAGCTTCACCGTGGTGCCCTGCCCCGGCTCCGAATAGATCCTTACGTGACCGTGCGACTGCTTGATGAACCCAAGCACCATGCTGAGGCCGAGGCCGCTGCCCTTGCCCACGTCCTTGGTGGTGAAGAAGGGCTCGAACGCGCGCGCGAGCACCTCGGGCGCCATGCCCTCTCCGGTATCGGAGATCGCGACGAGCACGTAGTCGCCGGGCTCGACCTCGCCCGCCTGCTGCGTGTACGCGCGGTCCAGGACCACGTTGTCGAGCTCGATCGTCAGCTGCCCGCCGCCGGGCATGGCGTCGCGGGCGTTGATGCCCAGGTTGAGCACCGCGCTTTCGAACTGCGGCGCGTCGATGAAAGCCTGCCACAGCTCGGCGTGCTGCACGACATTGATCGTCACCTGCTCGCCAAGGGTCCGGCGCAGCAGGGCGCTCATCCCGGCGATCGCCGCCCCGACATCGGTAGCCTTGGGCGCCAGGGCCTGGCGTCGCGAGAAGGCGAGCAGGCGGTTGGTGAGCGTCGCGCCGCGCTCGGCGGCAACTCGCGTCAGTTCGGCCATCTGCCGCAGGGATTCGTTGTCCGCCAGGCTGCGCTCGAGATGCTCGGCGTTGCCGAGAATGACCTGGAGCAGGTTGTTGAAGTCGTGCGCCACGCCACCGGTCAGCTGCCCCACGGCCTCCAGGCGCTGCACCTGGCGAAGCTGTGCCTCCAGCGCCAGCCGGTCCGTCACGTCGACGAGCATCGCGCAGACCGCCACCTCACCCTCCCAGGGGATGGCGAAGGCGCGATTCTCGAGCTCGATCCTGGTTCCGTCCTTGCGGCAGCCCTTCACCGCATAGAAGCCGGGGGCTTCCCCGCCCTGCCGCCGCGCCGCGTTGTAGGCCGAGATGCGGTCGAGCTCCTCCGGCGCAAAGAGCGCACGACAGTCGGCCAGCGCCAGGATTTCGGCGGGGCCGGCGTAGCCGAACATCCGTGCCAGCTCGTCGTTGGCCAGAAGGGGCTTGTAGTCGCGATGCACCAGGATGCCGACCTTCGCCGCCTCCACCAGCGTCCTGAGGCTGTTCTGGAGCTCCTCGATGCGCTGCCGCGCCTCGTGCATCGAGGTCACGTCCGTCATGCCGCCGACCAGGCGCACCGGCTCGCCGCCGTCCTCCTCGTAAATGAACCGCGCCCGGTCCTCGATGTAGAGCATCCGGCCGGACCGGTGAAAGAACCTGTACTCCTCGTGCCAGTTCGTCTGCCGGCGGCGCATCGCGTCCTCGACGCTCGCCAGAACGCGCGCCAGGTCGTCCGGATGCACGCGCTTGCGCCAGGAATACGGCCGCTCGGCCAACTCCTCCTCGGTAAACCCGAAGGCGGTCTTGAACCCCTCGCTCCACCACACCGCGCCTGTCTTGATGTCGCGATCCCAGATCGCGTCGAAAGTGGCGTTGGCGAGGGCCTGGAACCGTTGTTCGCTCCGGCGCAGCGACTGCGCGCTTGCCCGCAGCTCGTTGTCCTTCTGGTGATGCTCGATCGCGATCCGCGCCAGATACACTGCGCGATCGATCAGTCGCTGGTCGGCCTCGGTCGGCGACTTGGACTCGCGGAAGTAGAGCGCGAAGCTGGCAAGCACCTGCCGCTCCGCGTTCAGGATCGGCGTCGACCAGCAGGACCGGAATCCATAGGGCCGCATAAGATCCCGGTAGTCCGCCCAGAGCGGATCGCGGTCGATGTCGTCGGTGACCACCTGCTCGCCGCGGTACATCGCCGTACCGCAGGAGCCGGCACTCGGTCCGATCGGCAAGCCCTGGATCGCCGCCGTGTACGCCGCCGGCAGGTGCGGCGCCGCGCCGCCGCGCAGCCGGTCCGCCTCACGGTCAAGCAGCACGATCGAGGCGGTGGTCGACGGCAGGATTGCTTCCACGAGCAAGACCAGCCTTTCCAGCACCGCCGGAAGCGGGGCGCCGGTCGAGATCAGCTCGAGCACGCGCGACTCGGCGGCGTGGAGCTGCTCGTCCTGCTTGCGATCAGTGATGTCGACATGCATCACCACCGCGCCAGGCGCCTCGTGGTCCGGCAACGGCGCCACCATCAGGCGGAACCAGCGCTGCTCGGCGGGCGAGTGGCACGGATATTCCAGCGCATAGGATGACGACGTGCCCTGCAGCACCGCGCGAATGCCGGCCGCGACCTCGGCGGCTTCCTGCGAACGCGCTCCGGATGCATTGTCGCAGACAAGGAGATAGTTCGCTCCAATCCCGCCCCGAGAACCGTTCGCAAGGCCGGAGTAGCCGAACGCCCGCCACGCTGCGTTGACCGCAACAATGACTCCGTGCGCGTCCAAGAGAGCGATATGCGCCGGCAACGCGTCGATGACCGCCGCACGCTCCGCCGCCAGTCGGCGCAGGTCGGTCTCGACCGCGCGACGGCGCCGTGCTTCCCGGATCAGCAACGCGGCGATGAGGCCAAGCACCGCCGACGATGCCAGCCAGCCGCCGAGAGTAAGCCAGGCGAAGCGCCGCCAGTCCGCGAGCACGCGATCGAGGGTTCGGGTGACAATCACGACCAAGTCGGAATACTCGCCAAGGGCGCGATAGGCGAAAAGTCGCGTCTGCAAGTCGACGAAGCCCGTGTCGACAAGCGTACCGTCGGGCCGCTCGGCCAAGTGGTGCTGGAACAGCGCACGATCGGCAAAAGACCGGCCCATGATCTCCGGAACGAAGGGGCTGCGCATCAGCACCGTGCCGTCGCGGCGCAGGAACAGCACAGCGAAGCGTTCGTTCGTGTCGCTTGCCGACCACACGCGATCGAGATAGATCGGCTCCAGGGAGGCGACGGCAACGCCGAGCAACCCGCCGGCATCGTCATAGACGGGCCTCGTCACCGGGATGAACCAAGTGCCCGTGCTGCGGCTGCGGATCGGGTCGTTCAGGCGCAGGCCGCGCGTCGCATTCTGGCGGTATTGGGCGAAGTAGGGCCGGTCGGCCAGGCTGATCCCGATATTCCCCTCGTCGGAATCGAACCGGATTACGCCTTCCTTGTCGATGAACCAGATGGCGCGGACATAGGGCAGGTCCGCCAGCATGCCGCGAAACAACGCGCGCATCTCCCCCTCGGAAGCGACCGCCGGCGCCTGGCGGGCACGCAGTTCACGCTGGGCCTGTCCCAGCAGGTGGTCGACGGATTGCACGGTGCGCGCCGTCTGTTCCTCGATCACCTGGGCGAAGGATCGGCTGAGCTCCGCGCCGCTTTTCAGCGCATCCGCGCGCAGCAGGGCCAGGATCGCGGCCAGGAAGCCGCCGGTCGCGACCACGTAGACCAGGAGTGCGAGCAGCAGCAGGCGGCGGCGGGAAGCGAACTGCACCGATCCCGGCCGGTCCCGGGGTTGAGACGGTTTGCCAGACGAGGATTCCGGCGCAGTCATCAGTAGAAGATAGCGGGATTGCCGCAACCCACCAAGGGAATGGCGGCGCCATAGAGCGCCACCTGGGCGTCGCTTGGCCGCGCCGGGCCAAGATAAAGCGTCCGCCCCCCTGCCATTACTTGACCCCATCCGGCCGGGAGGCTACATCCTCGCCCGGATGGCGGGCGTAGCTCAGCTGGTAGAGCATCGGTTTGTGGTACCGAATGTCGCGGGTTCGAGCCCCGTCGCTCGCCCCATCCCTTCCCAATCAAA
>JAEULC010000138.1 GCA_016792605.1 Rhodospirillales bacterium | reverse complement strand
GAGATGCGCGCGGGGTCGAGCTCGCCGAGGCAGGAATTGGTCGGCGAGATCAGGAATCCGTCGAACAGGCGCGCGCTGATATTGCCCGAGCTGCCGTGGGCGTAGCGGCGCTGGTAGAGCGACGCGCCCTGGCGCGCGATGGCATCGCGCAGCTTGGTCTCGGTCATGCCAGCACCGTGAAGGCCTTGGTGAAGAAGTCGCGGCCGCCGAAATTGCCCGACTTCAGCGCCAGTGCGATCCTCGGCCCGTCCAGCGCCGCGGTCCAGGGCACGCCGGGGTCGATCTCCGGCCCGATCTGCAGCGTGCGCACGCCCAGCGCCGTGACCACCGCGCCCGAGGTCTCGCCACCGGCCACCACCAGGCGCCCGACGCCGGCCGCGACCAGGCCGGTCGCGATCTTCGCCATGACGTGCTCGACCATCTCGCCGGACTGTGCGCGGCCGAGCTTCTCCTGGATCGCCCTGATCGCCTCGGGCGGCTGGCTGGCGTAGATCAGGACTGGCTCCTTCCCCAGCTTCGGCGTCGCCCAGCTGAGCGCCGCGCCCGCCACGTCCTTGCCCGCGGCGATCTCAAGCACGTCGATCGCCAGCGCGGGGTGGGTCGCGCGCATCGCCTCGATCTGGCCGAGCGTCGCAGTGGAGCAGCTTCCGGCCAGCACCGCGGCGTGGCCCCGGCCGGGCGGCAGGTCGCTGCCGGTCGCGCGCGCCGGCGCCAGGCCCTGGCGGCGGAAATTCCCCGGCAGGCCCATCGCCACGCCCGAGCCGCCGGTGACCAGCGCGAGTTCCGCGACGGCCTCGCCGATGGTCATCAGGTGCTTGTCGCTGACCGCGTCGACGACCGCGTGGCGGACGCCGGCCTGGCGCAGCCTGGCGAAGGCCGCGCGCACTGCGTCGGGCCCCGCCTCGACCTCGGCGAAGGGCACCAGCCCGACCTTGTGCCGGGTCTGCTGCGCCAGGACGGAAACGAGGTTCGAATCGGTCATCGGCGTCAGGGGATGGTGGCGCATGCCCGAATCGGACAGCAGCACCTGGCCCACGAACAGGTGGCCGAGAAAGATGCTGCGCTGATTCGCCGGAAAGGCCGGGCAGAAGATCGTGAAGTCGGATCCCAGCGCGTCCAGCAGCGCATCGGCGACCGGGCCGATATTGCCCTCGGGCGTCGAATCGAAGGTCGAGCAGTATTTGAAGAAAATCTGCCGCGCGTCCGATGATTTCAGCCAGCGCAGCGCCGCCAGCGACTGCGCGACGGCGTCCCGGGCCGGATTCGTGCGCGATTTCAAGGCCACGACGATCGCCTCGGCGTCGGGCGCCGCGCCGTCCGGCACGCCGATGGTCTGCACCGTGCGCAGCCCGTTACGCGCCAGCATCAGCGCCAGATCGGTGGCGCCGGTCAGATCGTCGGCGATGCAGCCCAGCAGCATTCCGTTTCCCCCGCTTTTCCTTGCCTCAACCACTAGCGCATCGTCATCGCGGCGTCACCCGACCCGCGGCCGCTGTTCTTGCCCTGCGCGCGAAAATGCCGAGAATTTCTTGCGAATTCAGCGGATGCGCGCGGCCGATAGAGTCGGCAGAATTGATGCAACGATTCGCGCGCACCGGCGTTGTTGTTTAAATGTTTCTGACGCGTGCATGCAGGGGCGCGAACGGAGCGGCAACCGCCTGTGACTTCCCTGTGGCTTGATCACCTTTCTGTCACGGACGAGACGAGTTCGCTTGCGCTTCGTGGCGGTTTTGCCAACATGTTGCGATGCACAACCCTGGTGGTGACGCATCGGCAGCGGGTCATCTGATGCAGCGGGCCACCTGATACGGTACCGTGCGCAAGGGGGAAAGCCGCCAGCAACAGGCAAGGGCGCGCCAAGCAGAACGCCGGGGCAGCTCCAAGAAAAACCAAGTTCACGTTGCGATGTATGCGTCTAGGGCGAGGATTGACCATGAACTGGGGTGCGGCAAGGGGCGTGATGTGCGTCGTGGCATGCTTGGCGATCCAGGGATGCGCCAGCGTCGAGCAGACGGCCGGCGATGACGCCGGAGCCATCGTGAGCGGCGACCAGGGCGGCGGCATTCCGCAGCTTCCGGTGTTCCAGCCGGCGGTCGTCGTCGTCGACGAACCGCCGCCGCGGCCTGCGCCCAAGCCGGTCCGGCGCGCGCGGGCCAAGCCGACGACCGAGATCGCGCGGCTGCCCGACCCGCCGCCCGCCGAGGAGACGCCGGCGCCGGTTGTCGCGCCCGTGCCTGCTGCCGAGCCTGTCGCGCCCAAGCTCGTGGGCCTGAACGAGCAGGAACTCGTCGCCACGCTGGGCCCGCCGACCGAGCGGCAGGAGCTGATGCCAGGCAAGCTGTGGCGCTACCAGCTTCCGGGATGCACCGTCTCCGTATCGCTCTATCCCGAAGTCCAGACCATGGTCTTCCGCTCGCTTTCCTACGAGGTCACCAGCAATGACGACACCCCAGACGGCGTCCGTGACTGCCTTTCCCGGCGCCACCAGTCCCTCGTCTCCAAGCAATAGGCGGATGGACCGCGAGATGGCAGGCCGGGACATGGAAGGCAACGTACGCCGCGACACCAACCTGGTGCTGGTCGACGACGATCCGCACTACCGCGAGGCGGTGACGGGCGAGCTGGCGGAGCACGGCTTCGAGGTGGTCGGCTTCGCCGACGGCCCGCCGGCGCTGGAATACTTCGCACAGGGCAACAGCGCCGACGCCGTCGTGCTGGACTGGCGCCTGCCGTCGATGTCCGGGCTCGACGTGCTGACCCAGATGCGCCGCCACGGCGTCGTGCTGCCGGTGCTGTTCCTGACCGGCCTTCCGGCGCTCAACTACGAGAGCGCGGCGCTCGACCACGGCGCGCTGGACTTCGTCGACAAGGCGCGCGGCGCCGACATCCTGGCCAAGCGCGTCCGCCTGATCCTCGACGCCGGCAAGCAGCCGCCGGCGCAGATGCGCGAGGAGCGGATCGAGCGCGGCCACCTGGTCCTGCGGCCGCGCACCAGCCGCGCCTACTGGCGCGACGTCGACGTCGACCTGACGCTCACCGAGTACAACATCGTGCATCGCCTGGCGGAGCAGATCGGCGACTATGTCTCCTACCGCGCGATCTACGACTGCGTGCACCATGCCGGGTTCATCGCGGGCAACGGCGACGACGGCTACCGGACGAATGTACGCTCGTCCATGAAGCGCATTCGCAACAAGTTCCGTGCGATCGATGCTGACTTTGTTGAGATCGAGAATTTCCCCGCCTTTGGCTATCGCTGGCGCAGCGCCACCGAGACCGCTGACTGACGCGCTGCGGTTCGCCCGCCAGGCCTTCGCGTCGCTGACGCTGAAGCTGGCGGGCCTGGTCGGGATCTTCATCGCCCTGCCGATCGTCCTCTACGGACAGTTCGAGGCGGCGGACCGCCATGCCCACGATCTGGTGATCCGCAGCATGAAGGACCGCACCTGGCTGGTGACGCAGCTCCTGGCGCCGATGCTCGACCAGCCCGACGGGCCGCGCTACGCCCAGCTCAACCGCGAGCTGGCGAAATATGCCGGACCCGGCACCACGCTGCGCCTGCTGCTGCAACCCCTGGGCGTGGCCGGCGCCGACAGCTTCTACTACGTCGCCTCGGCCCCGGCCGCGATGCCGCAACAGATCGGCGCGGAGCTCAAAGGCCTGGCCGAGCAGGAAATCCTGGCGCGCCTGTCGGAAAGCTGCAGCTGGGACCGACCGATCGACCTGCGCTACGCCCAGGCCGACGGCCGCGAGGAGCTGCTGACCTCGCTGGTCCCGATCAAGTCGCGCTGGGGCTGCTTCCTGCTGGTCTCGGTCCATGACACGGCCGAGTACCTCAACACCTCGATCGGCCGCCCCTACTGGCGCACGCCGGAGATCCGCTTCGCCGCGATCAGCTACCTGGTCTTCGCCCTGCTGGCCGCCCTGATGGCGCTCAGCGTCTCGCGCAGCCTGCACCACTTCCGACGCGTGACGCGCGAGATGCGCAAGAACCGCCACACCGGCTCGTCCTTCGCCGACCAGAAGGTGGCGCCGGAGCTCACCAGCGTCGCGCAGGACTTCGATGGTCTGGTGCACGACCTGAAGGCCACGGCGCAAGGCATCCGCCAGCGCGCCGAAGACCACGCGCACTCCATCAAGGCGCCGCTCGGCACCATCACCTTGTCGCTGGAGCCGATCAAGCGCTCGATCCCGGGCGAGGAGACGAAGGCCCGGCGCGCGATCGCCTTGATCGAGATGTCGCTGGAGCGCATGCGCCTGCTGGTGAACTCCGCCCAGCGCCTCGATCGCACCACCGCTGACCTGATCGACGCGCCGCGCCTGCCGATCGACCTGACCGCCGTGGTCAACGAGGTGCTGCTGCGCCATCGCCAGCAGATCCAGGACAAGTCGGTCCAGATCCGCGCCTCGCTGGCCGAGAACGTGACCGTGCCCGCCGGCAAGGGCGTGCTCGACGTGGTGGTCGAGAACATCCTCGACAACGCGCTGAGCTTCTCGCCGATCGGCGCGACGATCCTCGTCTCGCTGGAGCGCGACGAGGACACGGTGCTGCTGCGCATAGGCGACGAGGGCCCGGGCATCAAGCAGAGCGACCTGGAGCGCATCTTCGACCGGTATTTCTCGCAGCGGCCGCGCCCCGCCCCGGAGGCCGATGCCATGCCGCGCTACGATCACGCCGGCCTCGGCCTGTGGATCGTGCAGCGGAATGTATCTGCGTTGAACGGCCATGTCAGCGCGCGCAACCGCTCGCCGCGCGGGTTGATCATCGAGGTGGAACTACCCACTGCCTGATTTGCGTCCATGCGGTGCCCGATTTTATGTTGCACTGCCAAACACAGCTTGATCACTGGCTGGGCCCCTGTACTGCTTGTTCAATCCTGGCAAGGTCATGACGCCAGGAGCACAGCATGGATATCGGCATCGATGCCGTCGTACGGCCAGTCGCCGAGTCCGCCCAGGTCACGCCGGTCATCCTTTCGGGCGGTTCGGGCACGCGGCTGTGGCCGCTGTCGCGAGCGCAGTATCCCAAGCAGCTTCTGCCGCTTGCTTCCGACCGCAGCCTTCTGCAGGACACGGTACGGCGCAACAGCGCCGAAGGCGCCCTCGCGCGTCCCGTCATCGTGTGCAACGACGACCACCGCTTCCTGATCGCGGAGCAGCTGGAACAGGTCAGCACGCAGCCGCAGTGCATCCTGCTGGAGCCGATCGGGCGCAACACGGCGCCCGCGATCGCAGCCGCCGCCCTGTGGCTGACCGAGCGCGATCCCCATGCGCTGATGCTGGTGCAGCCCTCGGACCACGCCATCGGCGATTCCGATGCATTCTACCGCGCGATCGAGGCCGGCCGCGCCGCCGCGATCGCGGGCCATCTCGTCACCTTCGGCATCACGCCAACCCATCCTGAAACCGAGTACGGCTACATCCGCGCCGGGCTGGGCTGGGCGGGCGCCGGCGCCGGCGCGGGTCAGGCGCGCCATGTCGACGGGTTCGTGGAGAAGCCTGACCGCGACAAGGCGCAGCGGTTCATCCACAGCGGCCAGTTCTACTGGAACAGCGGCATCTTCCTGTTTCCGGCCGCGGCGCTGCTGGAAGAGCTCGAGAAGTGCCACCCGGCCATGCTGGACGCCTGCCGCAAGGCCGTGAGCGCCGGCAAGCAAGACCTGGGTTTCCTGCGGCTGGACCCGGCGGCCTTCGCCGACGCGCCGGCCCTTTCCATCGACCGTGCGCTGATGGAGCAGACTGACCGCGCCGTGATGGTGCCGGTGGACATGGCGTGGACCGATCTCGGCACCTGGCGCGCGCTGCGCGACCACGCCGTGCCGGACGCCGCGGGCAACGTCGTGCAGGGCGACGTGCTGCTGGACGGCGTGCGCAACTCCTATGTCCGCTCGGAGGACAAGCTGGTCGCGGTGGTCGGCGTGGACAACGCCATCGTCGTGTCGACCGACGACGCCGTCCTGGTGTGCCATGCCGACCAGGCGGCGTCGGTTGCCGGCGTCGTCGACCGGCTGCGCCAGGGCAACCGCGCCGAGCGCACGCGGCACACCACCACCTACCGCCCCTGGGGCTATTACCGCAGCGTCGATTCCGGCGACCGCTTCCAGGTGAAGCGGCTGATGGTGAAGCCAGGCGCCAAGCTGTCGCTGCAGATGCACTACCACCGCGCCGAGCACTGGGTCGTCGTGCGCGGCACCGCCCTGGTCCAGCGCGGCGAGGAGACGCGGCTGATCAGCGAGAACGAGTCGATCTACATTCCGGCGGGGACGATCCATCGCGTGGAGAATCCGGGGAAGTTGCCGCTGCACCTGATCGAGGTGCAGTCCGGCGCCTATCTAGGCGAGGACGACATCGTCCGGTTCTCCGATACCTACGGCCGAAGCTAGGCGTTCCAGCGGCAGGCGCATGTCCCGCCGTCTGACGGCCGCGACCGGCGGCCTGGCACTGGCCGTCGCCCTGCTGGCCGTCTCCGTGGTGGGCGGCACGCCCTCCCATGCCCAGATCAAGCCGCAGGCGCCGCAGGGCGAGACGATCGCGACCCGCCCCCGCCCGGACTACGACGCGGTCGGGGTTCGCGCCGGCGGCTTCCTGGTCCTGCCGCGCATGTCGCTGCAGGAGACCCACAACAGCAACATCTTCGCGACGCCGACGAAAGCGCGCGCGGATCTGGTCACGACGATGCTGCCGAGCATCGACGTCCGGTCGGACTGGAACAACCACGCGGTCAACCTGCATGCCGACGCACGCGCCGCGAAATACCTCGACAACGGCGGCGAGGACTTCGTCGACCGTACCTTCGCCATCGACGGTCGGCTCGACGTACGACGCGACGCAAGGGTGTTCGGCGCCGCGTCCTACCAGGTGCTGCACGAGGCGCGGTCGTCGCCCGACAACGTCTCCGCGGCCGACGCGCCGATCGAATACGCGCTCTACGGCGTCCGCGGCGGCGGGGAAAAGACCTTCAACCGGCTGGGCTTCCGGCTCGACGCCGCGGCCGATCGCTACCGCTACCAGGACGGGCAGACTCAGGCCGGAGCGCCGATCGACCAGTCCGGCCGCGACCGAGACCAGTACGACGTGCGGCTGCGCAGTTCCTACGAATTGATGCCACGGCGGAGCGTCTACCTGCTGACCGGCTACAACCGGCGGGCCTATGACCGGGCGCGCGACAGCAGCGGCTTCGACCGCGATTCCAGCGGTGTCACGATCGGCCCGGGCCTGCGCTACGACATCAACGGCATCGTGCTCGTCGACCTGTTCGCCGGCTGGCGGCGGCAGGACATTGCCGACCCGCGGTTCGGCAGCGTCAACGCCGCCGTGGCCGAGGCACGCGTCGCGTGGAACGTCACGCGCCTGACCACGATCACCGGGTCCCTGCTGCGCGACCTCAGCGAGACCACCGTCGCCAACGCCTCCAGCTACATTGCCACGAAGGCAGAGCTGCGCGCCGACCACGAGCTGCTGCGCAATCTTCTGCTGGATGCGCGGCTCGGCTACGAACAGGACTCGTTCGAGGGCATCGACCGAACCGACAACTATTACATCGCCGGGCTAGGAGCGAAATACCTGGTCAACCGTGTCATTTCCGTGTCCGGCGGCTATGGCTATCGCGAACGGAGCTCGGACGCGTCGAACACCGACTTCACCGAGCATGCCGTTTCCATTCGCCTGAATACGCAGTTCTGACATCGCGCCGGCGAGCCCCGCCATGGTCACAACCCTCGTGCTGCAGCGCGGCATAATCTGGAATCGCGAGTCCCCCTAGGTCGACGCGGTGATCTTCATGCGCAACTCCTTCGATACGCTTAGTCCCATCCGCCTCGCCCGCGCGACGGTCGCGGTGCTCGCGATCATGCTCAGCTCTACAGCAGATGCCCAAACGACGGGCGCGGCATCGCCCCTCACCGACTACCAGCTCAGCACCGGCGACCGCGTGCGCGTGATCGTCTTCAACCAGCCCGAGCTGACCGGCGAGTACCAGATCGACGCGACGAACACGCTGTCGCTGCCATTGGTGGGCCGCGTGCCAGCCGGGGGCCTGAAGCCCGTCGAGCTGGAGCAGCACCTCGCCGCCAAGCTGAACGACGGATACCTGAAGGACGCCAGCGTGAGCGTCGAGGTGATCGCCTTCCGCCCGTTCTACATCGTCGGCGAGGTCAAGACGCCGGGCAGCTATCCCTATGTCTGGGGCATGTCGGTGCTGAACGCCGTGGCGCTGGCGGGCGGCTTCACCTACCGCGCGAAGGAGAGCGGCTTCTACCTGCTGCGCACCGCGCCCGACGGACGAAAGACGAAGCTCGATGCCGCCCAGGAAACCGCGGTGCTGCCGGGTGACGTCATCACGGTGCGGGAACGGTTCTTCTGATGGACCTGCCGGCGCGCACCGCCGATCCCTGGCTGCTGTCCGAGCAGCGGCTGGTGTACGCCGGGCCGCGCCGACCGCCGCCGCCCGCCGGCGAGTTCCTGGAGACGATGCGCAAGCTGTGGCGCCACCGCCTCGCGATCCTGCTGTGCGGGGTCGCCGCGGGCGCGGTCGCCGTCGGCGGCGCGCTGTCGATCCCTACGCGATACACCGCCGAGGCCCGCGTCCTGGTCGGCTTCGCCGAACCGCGGGTGCTGAGCCTGGAGTCGATCGTCGCCGAGACCAACCCCGACGCCGAGCGGGTGCAGAACGAAGCCCTGCAGCTGCAGTCGCGCGAGCTGGTCGCCGAGACCGCCGCGGCGCTTGACCTGGCGGCGAAGCCCGAGTTCAACCCCGCGCTGGCGCCCCCCTCACGCTGGCGCGCCGCCGCCGACGCGGTGCTGCAGCCGCTGCGCGCGCTGCTGCGATCCGGCGACGGCGCCGCGGCGCTCGACGACAAGGCTCGCGCCGCCCTTGCCCAGGCGACGATGGTGCAGGCGCTGCAGTCGCGCATCGACGTGTCGGCCATCGGGCGGTCCTATGTCCTCAGCGTCAAGGCCCAGTCCGAGGATCCGGCCCTGGCCGCAGAGATCGCAAACACGATGACCGCCCTCTACCTCGCCCGCCAGCGCCAGGACAAGGTCAGCGCCACCGGCCAGGCCGAGCAGTTCCTCGAGGAGCGCATCGCCGCGCTGCGCCGCCAGGTCCAGGCCGCCGACCAGGCGGTCGAGCAGTATCGCCAGCGCAACGGCCTCTACCGTGGCGCCAATGCCGGGGTGACGACGCAGCAGCTCACCGAGATCAACACCCAGCTCACCTTGGCCCAGGCGGCCAAGGCCGAGGCTGAGTCACGGCTGCGCGAGGCGCAGAGCGCCAGCCGCGGCGGCCTCGCCGGCGATTCCGTGCCGGAGGTGCTGCGCTCGCCGCTGGTCCAGTCGCTGAAGCAGCAGCAGGTCGAGGCCGAGCGGCGCATCACCGAGATCTCCGGCACGCTGGGTACGCGCCATCCGCGCATGGCCAGCGCCAGGGCCGAGCTCGCCAACATCGAGAAGAAGCTGAAGGCCGAGATCGCGCTGACGGTCAGCGGCCTGGCCCACGAGGCCAACACCGCGGCCACGCGCTACGACTCGCTGCGCCGGAACCTGGAAGGCGCCAAGGCCCAGATGGGCGACGTCAACAAGCGCTCGATCCAGCTCGACGCGCTGGAGCGCGACGCGGCTGCCGCGCGGGCGATGCTCGACGAGACGCTGCGCCGCTCGCAGCAGACGCTCGGCCGCGGCGCGACGATGACCGCAAGCGCGCGGCTGGTCTCCGCCGCGGCGCCGCCGCTGGCGCCCAGCGGTCCGCCCAAGGCGCTCGTCGTCCTGCTCGGCGCCGCCGGCGGCCTGCTCGCGGGCGGGCTCGGCTCGCTGCTGCGCGACGGCGCCGACCGCTCATTCCGTCGCGCCGACGACGTCACGGCGGACACAGGTCTCCCGGTGCTGTCGCTGGTGCCGGCGATGCGGCGCACCACGGGCGTGACCGCCCTGCCCCTGCGCGAGCCGCTGTCGCCCTTCGCCGAGGCCCTGCGCCGCCTGCATATCGGCCTGGAGATGACCGAGACCGCGCGCTCGCCCCGCACTGTGCTGTTCGCGTCCGCCATTCCGGCGGAGGGCAAGTCCACCCTGGTCGCCGCCCTCGGCCGCCTGCTGGCCAGCGGCGGCAAGCGGGTGCTGCTGGTGGATTGCGACTGGCGCTGCCCCACCCAGGCGCGGCACTTCCGGTGCCCCAGCCGCCAAGGCCTGGCCAATTTCCTCGGCACCGCGCCGATCGCGCTGGAGGACGCGGTGCATCACGACCGGCTCTCCGGCCTGGACGTCATCCCCTGCGGCCCGATCGTGCCCGAGACGATGCACCTCCTGGCATCGGAGCGCATGCGCGCGGCGATCGACCTCTTCGCCAAGTCCTACGACCTGGTGCTGCTCGACACGCCGCCGGTGATGGTCGGCGCCGAGGTCCTGGCGCTGGCGTCGATGGTCGACAAGGTCGTGTTCACCGTGCGCTGGGGCCACACGCCGCGCGACGTCGCGCTGGATGCGCTGGCGCGGATCGCGGCCGCGCGCGCGCGCATCGCGGGCGTCGTGCTGTCGCGCGTCGACGAGCGTGGCTACCGCCAGTACGCCCGCAGCGACCTGGTCTACAAGTATGCCCGCCCGGCGCTGGTCGCGCTCAAATGAGCCGCGCCG
>JAEULC010000122.1 GCA_016792605.1 Rhodospirillales bacterium | reverse complement strand
CTCGACCCGATCCATTTCGGCTTCACCCAGTCGCTGCTGCGCTACCACGACCTGCGCCGGCGCTTCCCCGACATCGACCTGCTGATGGGCACGGGCAACCTGACCGAGCTGACCGACGCCGACACGACCGGCATCAACGCGGTGCTCATGGGCATCGTGTCGGAGCTGGCGATCCGCAACGTGCTGGTGGTGCAGGTCAGCGCGCATAACAGCCGCGCCGTGGCCGAGACCGACATCGCGCGGCGCATCATGCACGCGGCCAAGACCGACGGCGGCCTGCCGCAGGACTACGATGGCGGACTGATGGGACTGCGCGACCGCAAGCCGTTTCCCAACAGCGCCGCCGAGGTCGCCGAGATGGCTGAGGCGGTCAGGGACGCGAATTTCCGCGTCGAGGTCGCGGCGGATGGCGTCCACGTCTTCAACCGCGCCACCCATTGCGTCGCCACCGATCCCTTCGACCACTGGCCCGGCCTCGCGCTGCAGGATGATGGGGCGCACGCCTTCTACATGGGCGTCGAGACCGCCCGCGCCCAGATCGCCTGGCAGCTTGGCAAGCGCTACGTGCAGGACCGCGAGCTTGACTGGGGCGTCGCGGTGGAACGCGCCGCCGAGGATCTATCGGGCTACAGCGCCGAGAAATCGACCAAGGCCGAACGCAAGGGCCGAAAGCCGTGATCCGTGAGAGCATCGTCATCACCGCCAATGCCGACGGCTCGCCGCATATCGCGCCGATCGGCGTGATCGTGGAAGGCGACGACTTTGTGATCGCGCCGTTCCGCCCCTCGTCGACGCTGGAAAATCTTGAGGCGCGACGTGTGGCGACGGTGAACTACACCGACGACGTGCGCGTCTTCGCCGGCTGCCTGACCGGCCGGCGCGACTGGCCGACCGTACCCGCCAGCCGGATCGCCGCGCCGCGTCTTGCCGGAGCCCTGGCGCATGACGAGCTGGAGCTGGCCGCGACCGAGCCCGACCCGCAGCGCCCGCGCCTGCGCTGCCGCGTCGTCCATCGCGAAAGCCACGCGCCGTTCCTGGGCTTCAATCGTGCCCAGGCGGCGGTCGTGGAGGCGGCGATCCTGACGAGCCGCCTGCACCTGCTGCCGCGCGCCAAGATCGACGCCGAGATGGCCTATCTCGCGATCGCCGTCGGCAAGACCGCCGGCCCGCGCGAGCAGGAAGCCTGGGGCTGGCTCACCGGCAAGATCGCGGCCTTCTACACGGAGAAGGCCTCGTGACCGGGCTGCTCGCTTCTGTCCGGTCGCTGCACGAGGCGCGGATCGTGCTGGCGGCCGGGGTCGACGTGATCGACCTGAAGGAACCGTCGTCGGGCGCGCTGGGCGCGGTGCCGCTGCCAGTGGCCAGGCTGGTCGCGGCGCTGCCGAACCGGCCGCTGGTCAGCGCCACGATCGGCGACCTGCCGTTCACGGCCGCCGCCGTCGTGCCGGCGGTGCGCGCAATGGCGGCGACCGGAGTGGATATCGTCAAGGTCGGGCTCTTCGAGGGAGATCCGGCCGCGACGCTGGCCGCGCTGAAGCCGCTCTGTGCCGAAGGCATCAGGCTGGTTGCGGTGATGTTCGCCGACCGGACGCCCGACCCGGCGCTGCTGCCGCGTCTCGCGGCGGCCGGGTTTCACGGCGCCATGCTCGACACGGCGGACAAGGCCGGCGGCGGGCTGCGACGCCACCGCACGGAGCGCGAGTTGCGCGCCTTCGTGACGGTAGCACAGAGCGCGCGCCTGCTGTGCGGCCTCGCGGGATCGCTGTCGATCGACGACATCGCGCCGCTGGCGGCGCTGGCGCCCGACTACCTGGGCTTTCGCGGTGCGCTCTGCGCGCGCGGGCGCACCGACGCGCTCGATCCGGTACGGCTCGACGCGGTGCGCCAGGCCTTGCGCCGCGCAGCCAGCACCGCGACCGCGACGGCGGGCAGGCAGCGCGCCACGCCCTCGCGCAAGCCCGTGGTGCTGAAGATCGTGCCGGCGTCGCGATAGGGCCTGCCAAGCAACGCCGCGAGGCGCTTCACCAGGAAGCGTCCGACGCCCGCCCCGATCACCGGCGCGTCGGCGCCGATCGCGCCCTCCGCCAGCACGCGCCGCGCCGCGCGCTCGAGCTGCGCCAATTGCCGGGCGGACAGGAATCGCGCCAGCGCGACCCATGCCGCGCGCGGATGCGCGTCGGCATCGGCGCCAACCATGCGCGCCAGGCGCCGTGCGCTGTCGGCGGGCGAGCGGCCGCGGTTGTCGGCCGTTGGCATCAGGTCGGCGCCGCGTGGCAGGTCGCCGGCCAGGCGGTGAACGTCGGCCATGGTGGCGAAGTACTCTGCCATCACGCTGCGCCAGGCGCCGCCGACCGGCACCTGCTGGGCCACGGCCATCACGGGCGTGCGCGCGACGCCGGTGTAGACGAGCTCGTCGCTCGCCAGCCGCTCGAAGTCGGTCAGGCCGCGTGGGCGCGGCATGCCGTCTCGGATCGGGATCAGGTCGGCCGTGGTGCTGCCCAGGTCGACGAACAGGGCGTCGGGCACGCTTGCCGCGACTGCCTCGGCGCTGGCCAGGAAGTTCGCCGAGGCAACGGAGTCGTAGAGCCGCGTGGCGTCGGCCGGCACGACGAGGCCCTTGGGTCCGGCATAGACCAGCATCGACGCGCCGCGCAGCTTGCGTCGCAAGGTCGCTGTCAGGCTCGCTACGCCCGCTCTGCGGTCGGCGAAGAGGTCGGCCAGCTCGCCGGTCATGGTCACGGCGTGGCGCTGGCAGGGGCCGAGTTGCTGGAGCGCCGTGTCGATCGCGCGGTCCAGTTCGCCGATCCCCATCCACAGGCGGCAGGGAAGCTGCACCACCTTCTGCGCCGCGCCCGCTGCGTCGACGCGCGCCGCCTTCAGGTGCGCGCCGCCCAGGTCCCAGCCGATGATGTCGGACGCCGCGGCGTGCCGGTCAGCTCGGGGCATATTCGTCCAGGGTGAACAGTTCCTGCGCCTGGCGCACGCCGCGCAGCGCATAGCGGCCCAGCGAGACTAGGCGGTTGCTGCTGCGCGTGGCGGCGCGGGCGAAGCCGGCTGACAGGATCACGTTGCGGTCGACCGACTTGCAAAGCGCCTGGATGCGGCTTGCCTCGTTGACCGCCTGGCCGACCACGGTGAAGTCGAGCCGCTCCTGCGTGCCGATATTGCCGTAGAGCACGGTGCCGAGATGCAGGCCGAGATAGAAGCGCGTGGTCGGCAAGGCCTTCTCGGTGCGGTCGCGGTTGACGTCGCCGAGGCGCCGGAACGCGTCGTCGGCCGCTTCCAGCGCGAGATGGCAGGCGTCGGCGTCGCTGTCGCCGCGGAAGATCGCCAGCAGCCCGTCGCCCATGAACTTCAGCACCTGCCCGCCGCGGCCGTGAATCGCGTTGACCTGGCAGTCCGCGTAGTCGTTGAGCAGCGGCACGATCTGCTCGTAGGGCGCCGAGTCGACGATACGGGTGAAGCCGGCAAGGTCGCTGTACCAGAGCACGGCGCGGATCTTCTCGGTCTTGCCGCGCTCGATCTGCCCGCCCAGCACGCGCGCGCCCGCGTCGTTGCCCAGGTACACGCTCAGCACGTTGGTCGCGGTCTTCGCCATCGACCGGTTGCGCAGCACGAGGGCGAGGGTAGGCACGATCCGGTCTAGGATCGCGATCTCGTCCTCGGTGAAGCCCTCGGGCCGGTCGGTGGACCAGGACGAATACAGCGCGTCGGTGTCGCTGGTGCGTGCCGAGTCGGTGAACGGGATGACATAGGCGAGGTAGTCGGTGGCGCCTTCGCCCATCAGCTTGTCGATCACCGGGAACTGGCCCGGGCGGTGCGTGCCGTCGCCCAGCCTGCGGCGCAGGCGGCGCTCCTTGACCTGGTGCAGGTGATAGTAGGGCGACTGCAGCCACTCTTCGGACCGATCGGCCTGCTCGTCACGGTCGAACTCGCGCCCGTCGACATCCGCGCGCAGCCGCCGCCACTCGAAGAAATGTCCCTCGATGGTGGGGTGCAGGTACTCCGCCGCCACTACGCCACGCCACAACTGCATGCCGGCGGCCTGCAGGCGTTCGCAGGTGCCTCGCATCAGCGCGCTTTCGTCGACCCCGTCGAGCCCGCCGGCGATCAGCCATTCCTGCAATTCGAGGATCTTGGTTACATCCATGGTCATGGCCGCAAGTATAGGATACTTCCGTCGCCTGAACGCGAAACAAAAGGGGCGGAAGGCGTGGACACCATTCCGGTAATCGACCTCAAGGCCGGGCAAGTCGTGCATGCGCGCCGCGGCGATCGCGCCAATTACCGGCCGATCGAGACGTCGCTCAGCCCTTCGGCCGAGCCGGTCGCCGTGGCGCGCGGGCTGATGGCGCTGCACGGCTTCCGGCGGCTCTATGTCGCCGACCTCGACGCC
>JAEULC010000055.1 GCA_016792605.1 Rhodospirillales bacterium | reverse complement strand
GCCGCGCGCCTTGCGCACCAGCTCGACATGCACGACATAGGCGCTGCCGTCGGCCCACTGGTAGGCGCGCGGCAGCGGGCTCGCCGCCTTCCTAGGGCTGAAGCGCTTTGCCCCCTTCGCGTGGCCATGGTTCAGCAGGCGATAGAGCGAGCGCAGCTCGCCGACCACGTCGCCCCAGTTGTCGAGCGCCTGCTGCAGCGTCTTGGCCACGCGCGGCGCGGCGACGCAGAGGGACAGGTCCTGGCTGACAACGACGAGCCTGCCGTCGCGCGCACCCTTCTTCTTCAGCGTCGCAAGTTTCATTGGCTAGTTCTCATTGGGCCGCCTCCGGCTTCGCCTGCCACGACTTCACGTAGCCGTCCCACTCCACGCCCTCGGGCAGGCGCCCGATCTCCAGCGCGTCGCGCGTGTCGATCATGACAGCCACCTCGTCGGTCTCCTTCTTCGCGGCCTTGGCGCCGGCGGCGAAGGCCTTCGGGTGCGGCCCATGCGGAAAGCCGCAGGGATGCAGCGTCACCATGCCGGGATGGATGTTGTCGCGGCTGAAGAAACTGCCGCGATGGTAGAAGATCATCTCGTCGTAGTCGTCGTTGTTGTGGAAGAACGGCACCTTCAGCGCGCCCGGGTCGGTTTCGATCGGTCGCGGCACGAAGGTGCAGACGACGAAGCGCCCGGCGGCGAAGGTGGTGTGGACCGAGGGCGGAAGGTGGTAGCGGTGGCTCATGATCGGCCGGAAGTCGCGCCAGTTGATCCGGACCGGCGCCAGGTCGCCGTGCCAGCCGACCACGTCGAGCGGATTGTAGGGATAGGTCACGGTCGAGATCGCGCCGCGCCGCTTGATCTGCACCTTCCACGGCCGCGCCCCCGCGGCGCCCGCCTGCTGCGCCTTGAACGCCTCGTCGAGGCGCGGCACATCGAGCATCGCCGGGTCGAAGATCGCGTGATGGCCGACCAGCCCCTTCTCGGGCAGGCGGTAGCTGTCGTTGGTCGCCTCGACCAGCAGCGCCGTTACCGGCGCCGTCGTGGTGATGCGCCACTGCGTGCCGCGCGGCAGCATCACGTAGTCGCCCTCGCCGAACGCCAGGTGGCCGAAGTCGCAGAACAGGTCGCCCGCGCCGGCATGGATGAAGATCAGCTCGTCGCCGTCGCCGTTGCGCGCCAGGGAGGCCATGTCGCCCTCGGCGCGCCACAGCCGGATGCGGCAATGCGCGTTGTGCAGCACCTCGACCGCATCCCAGGGCGAATTGACCGCGACGTTGAGCTTGGTCAGGTCGAAGGCGCGCGGCTTCAGCGGTCCTTCCCAGTCGCTCCAGCCGGTCGGCGGGTGGGCGTGGTGGAACTGCGCCGAGGGGCCGAAGAAGCCCTCCTTCGACATCTCGCGCTCGTAGGTCCCCGCCGGCAGGTCGACATGCGCCTGGCGCGAGGCCGTGCCCTCGACGCGCGGAAAGGAGATCCAGTTCTTGGCCATCGCGGTCCTCCTCACGCCTCGGGCTTCAGGACGCCGCGGCGGATCTGGTCGAGCTCGATCGATTCGAACAGCGCCTTGAAATTGCCCTCGCCGAAGCCCTCGTTGCCCTTGCGCTGGATGATCTCGAAGAAGATCGGCCCGATCACCGTGGCGGTGAAGATCTGCAGCAACAGGCCGCCGCCCTCGGTCGGCGCCCCGTCGATCAGGATGCGGTTCTTCTGCAGCCGCTTCAGATCCTCGCCGTGGCCGGGCAGGCGCGTCCCGACCTGCTCGTAGTAGGTCTCGGGCACGTCCTGGAACACGACGCCCAGCGACCGCAGCGCCTCGACCGTCGCGTAGATGTCGTCGGTCGTCATCGCGATGTGCTGGATGCCCTCGCCGCGATAGGCGTCGAGATACTAGTGGATCTGCGACTTGTCGTCGGACGACTCGTTGATCGGGATGCGGATCTTGCCGCAGGGGCTGGTCATCGCCTTCGACTTCAGCCCGGTCAGCTTGCCCTCGATGTCGAAGTAGCGGATCTCGCGGAAATTGAAGAGCCGCTCGTAGAAGCCGGCCCATTCCGCCATGCGGCCGCGATGCACGTTGTGCGTGAGATGGTCGACATAGGTGAGCCCGACGCCCTTGGGCGTCATCTCCTCGCCTTCCACCGGCACGAAGTCCACGTCGTAGATCGTGCCGCGCCTGCCGTAGCGGTCGACCAGGTAGATCAGGCTGTCGCCGATGCCCTTGATCGCGGGAATATTGAGTTCCATCGGCCCCGCCTTGCTCTCGACCCCCCAGGCGCCGAGCGACAGCGCGCGCTGGTAGGCCTTGGCGGCGTCGGCGACGCGAAACGCGATGGCGCAGACCGAGGGACCGTGCAGCCGGGCGAAGCTCTGGGCGAAGCTCGACGGCTCGGCGTTGACGATGAAGTTGACGTCGCCCTGGCGGTAGAGCGTCACGTCCTTCGACCGGTGCCGCGCCACGGGCCGGAAGCCCATGCCGACGAAGAGCTTGCCCAGCGCCGCCGGGTCGGGCGCGGTGTACTCGACGAACTCGAATCCGTCGGTGCCCATGGGATTGGACGCGGAGATCGCGGCGCTGGAGATCGTGGCGGCGGAGGCGGCCATGGCGTTTCCCCATTGAGTCGGGAGGCGGTTGGCGGCAGTATAGTTTCAGATGAAACCAAATGCCACCCCCCGCCCGTCCGTGGCGCAATCGGCCAGGCTGCAGCTCGACCGGTTCCTGCCCTATCGCCTGTCGGTGCTGGCGAACACGGTCAGCTCCGGCATCGCCCGGCTCTATGCCGAGCGCTTCCAGATGACGATCCCGGAATGGCGCGTCATGGCGGTAATCGGCTGCTACGGCCCGCAATCGGCCAACGAGGTCTGCCGACGGACGGCCATGGACAAGGTGCGGGTCAGCCGCGCCGTCGCCAGCCTGACCGGCGCCGGGAGGCTGAAGCGCTCGACCGATCGCGGCGACCGCCGGCGCTCGGTGCTGACGCTGACGGCCAGGGGCCTGGCCGTGCACGACCGCATCGTGCCCCTGGCCAGGGCGGCCGAGGCGCGGCTGCTGCACGCCCTCACCGCGGCCGAGCGCCGGCAGGTCGACCGGCTGGTGGCCAAGCTGCAGGACCGCGCCGGGGCGGTCCTGGCGCCGGATCGCGACGCCACGTGGCCCTGACCCGCGAACCAGAACATATACGGAACGTTGACGCGGCCGGCGTTGCGGCGGCGAGGGCCCATGCTATAAGGCGAGCCGTCGGCCAGGACGCCCGCGCGGCGCCACCGCCGCATGCGTTCCAACCCCTTGCGTCCACAGGTTTCACCCCATGGCACCCGCCAGCCCCGCGCCGGGTCAGGCCCGCTCGATCCTGATCCTGAACGGCCCCAACCTGAACATGCTGGGCACGCGCCAGCCCGAGATCTACGGCGCCGAGACGCTGCAGGACCTGATGGCCGCCGCCGGCAGGCGCGCCACCGAGCTGGGCCTCTTGAGCGAGGCCCGCCAGTCGAACCACGAGGGCGACCTGGTCACCTGGATCCAGCAAGCGCGCAAGGAATTCGACGGCATCATCATCAATCCCGGTGCCTTGACCCACACCTCGGTCGCGATCCTGGACGCGCTGACGCTGGCCGAGAAGCCGGTGATCGAGATCCACCTCTCGAACATCCACCAGCGCGAGGAGTTCCGGCACCACTCCTATGTGTCGAAGATCGCCAAGGGCGTGCTCGCCGGCTTCGGCGGCCATGGCTACGTGATGGCGGTCGAGGCCATGGCCCGCATCCTGAAGAAATGACCGACGCGCCGCCCGACAGGACCGTCAAGACCAACAAGACCAAGATCAACCAGACACGAGACACGCGCATGGCGAAGCTGGAAGTCGATGCCGACCTGATCCGCCAACTGGCGGAACTCCTGCGGGAGACGGGCCTGGCCGAGCTGGAGCTGACCTCCGGCGAGCAGCGCCTGCGCGTGCGCCTGCCCGAGGCCGGCACTGCGGCCGTCGTCGCTGCCGCGCCCGCGATCGCCGGCGCTGCGGCCGCCGCCGCGGTCGGCGCCAGCAACGCGGTCGAAGCCCTGCCGGCCGGCACCGTCACCTCGCCCATGGTCGGCACCGCCTATGTCTCGGGCGAGCCCGGCGCGCCGCCCTTCGTGGCGGTCGGCGACCGCGTCTCGGCCGGGCAGACGCTCCTGATCGTCGAGGCGATGAAGGTGATGAACCAGATCCCGGCGCCGCGCGCTGGCGTGGTCACGCGCATCCTGGTGCGCGACCGCCAGCCGGTCGAGTTCGGCGAACCCCTGCTGATCATCGAATAGCCGCCGCATGTTCGAGAAGATCCTGATCGCCAACCGCGGGGAAGTCGCGCTGCGCATCCAGCGCGCCTGCCGCGAGATGGGGATCGAGACGGTCGCGGTCCACTCCACCGCCGACGCCGACGCGATGCACGTTCGGCTCGCGGATGAAAGCGTGTGCATCGGCCCGCCGCCGGCCAGCGACAGCTACCTCAACATCCCGGCGATCCTGACCGCGGCGACGATCACCGGCGCCGACG
Organism: Rhodospirillales bacterium; assembly: GCA_016792605.1. Lineage (GTDB taxonomy): Bacteria > Pseudomonadota > Alphaproteobacteria > JAEULC01 > JAEULC01 > JAEULC01. Next base: position 424 of record JAEULC010000055.1, on the reverse strand, counting down.
CGATCCATCCCGGCGTGGGCTTCCTGTCGGAGAACGCGCGCTTCGCCGAGATGGTGGCCGACCACGACCTGACCTTCATCGGCCCGACGCCCGAGCACATCAAGCTGATGGGCGACAAGATCGCGGCCAAGCGCGCGGCCCTGGAGCTGGGCCTGCCGTTGGTGCCGGGCAGCGACGGCCCGGTGGCCGACGAAGCCACCGCGCTGAAGCACGCCAAGGCGATCGGCTTCCCGGTACTGGTCAAGGCGGCGGCCGGCGGCGGCGGGCGCGGCATGAAGGTCGCGCACAGCGAGGGCGAGCTCGCCGACGCCGTGCGCATGGCCAAGCGCGAGGCCCAGGCCGCGTTCGGCGACGGCACGGTCTACCTGGAGAAGTATCTCGAGCGGCCGCGCCATATCGAGCTGCAGGTGCTGGGCGACGCGCA
>JAEULC010000008.1 GCA_016792605.1 Rhodospirillales bacterium | reverse complement strand
CACGATCGCGGTCGGGATCATCCTGCAGAACGCCGCGACCGCCTGGTTCGGCGCCCAGCCCCGGGTCGGGCCGTCGCTGGTCGGCGGCGGCCTGGTGGAGATTGCCGGCCTCACGCTCGGCCGCCAGGGCCTCGCCGTCATCGCCGTCGCCGCGATCGTCTATGCCGGGCTCTATCTCCTGCTCGCGAAAACCCAGCTCGGCCGGCAGCTCCGGGCCGCCGCCCAGGATCCGGCCATGGCCGAGGCGCTGGGAATCCCGGTTGTCAGGATGATCCTGATCGCCTTCGCGCTCTCGGCAGCACTCGCCGGCGCCGCCGGAGTCCTCTTGTCGAACAGCTACTTCGTCAGCCCGACAGAGGGCGCGAACCTGATGCTCAAGGCCTATATCGCCGCGACAATCGGCGGCTGGGGCCGGCTGCACGGCGCGGCCCTGGGCGCGCTCGCCATCGGCCTGTTCGAGACCGTCGCCGCCACCCTCATCAGCCCGATCGCGGCCGAGGCGTTGCTCTATGCCGCCCTGCTGGCGGTGCTCGCCTTCAAGCCCAGCGGGCTCTTCGGCGAGCAGGCGGGCAGCCGTGCCTGAGCTGGCGAGGCGATGCCTCGCGCCGGTGGTCCTGCTGGTCGCTGCGCTCGCGATCATGGCCCCGGCCTTCCAGGGCGGCGGCTACGCCCTCCGGCTCGCCACCCTCGCCGCGATCCAAGCGATCCTCGCCATCGGCTACCAGACGGTGTTCGGCCGCCTCGGCCTCCTGAGCCTGGCGCAAGGCGCCTTCTTCGGCATCGGTGCCTATGCCACCGCCTTCGCGGCGACGCGGTTCGGCGTCGACGCCAGCCTGACCCTGCCGATCGCGATCGCCGCCGCGACCGGCATCGCCGCGATCGTGGCCCTGCCGGTCCTGCGCCTGGCCTCGCATTACCTGGCGCTGGCCACGCTGGGTCTCGCACAGCTCGCGCTGCTGGCCGCCGTGAACCTCGAAGCGATCACCGGCGGCGCGCTCGGCATCAACAACGTGCCCGGACTCGAGCTCGGCGGCCAGGCGATCGCGCGCGGCTGGCCCTTGATGGCGACGTGCTGGGCGCTGGCCGCACTGGTCGCCGTCGCCGCCTGGTACCGCGCCTCCGGCCTGCGCGGCCAGGCGATGGACCTGGCACGCGAGGATCCGGTCGCGGCCGAGGCGCTGGGCATCGACACGCGGGTGCTGCGGCTGAAGGCCTTTCTCTTCGCGGCTGCCGCCGCGGGGCTTGCCGGCGCGTTGCACGCCCACCTTCTCGGCATCGTCTCGCCCGAGGTGCTGGAGTTCCCGGTCATGGTCGCCTGCCTGTCGATGGTGGTGATCGGCGGGAGGTTCAGCGTCGCCGGCGCGATCTTGGGCGCCGTGCTGGTCGTCCACCTGCCCGAGTACCTCAGGATCACCGGCGCGTGGTACCTCGCGATCTACGGCGCGGCGATGCTGGCGATGATCCTGTTCGCGCCCGAGGGCATCGCCGGGATGGCCGGGCGGCTCGTGCGCCGGTTTGTGCCGGCAAGGACCGCGCCCCTGCCGCGGCCCATCGCGCCGCCCGCGCCCCAGCGCGCGATCGGCGCCAAGCCGATCCTGGCGCTGCGCGGCGTGACCAAGCGCTTCGGCGGCGTCGTGGCGCTGGCGCGCGTCGACCTCAAGATCGCGCCCGGCGAGCTGGTCGGCGTCATCGGTCCGAACGGCTCGGGCAAGACGACGCTCATCAACACCATCGCCGGGCTCTACAAGCCCGACGAGGGCACGATCCGCCTTGACGCCGAGGACGTGGCCGGCGCCAGGGTGTTCAAGGTAGCGCGCGCCGGCGTGGCGCGCGGCTTCCAGGCGCCCCGGCTGATGGACGACCGCAGCGTGCTCGACAACGTGGCGCTCGCGGTGCGCGACGCGGGCGCGGCAGAGGGCAGGGCGGTCTACTGGCTCGACCGGCTCGGCCTCGCCGACATCGCCCATCGCCGATCAGGCGACCTGCCCGGCGGCAAGCGGCGCCTGGTCGAGATCGCGCGCGCCATGGCCGCGTCGCCGCGCCTGCTGCTGCTCGACGAGCCAGCCGCCGGACTCACCCCGGCGGAGCAGGCAACCCTGGCGGCGACGCTCGGCGATCTCAACCGCGAGGGCCTCGCCATCCTCGTGGTCGAGCACTCCGTCGCCTTCCTCAGCGCGCTGACGCCACGGCTGGTCTGCCTGGTCGAGGGTCGCGTCGTCGCCGACGGCCCGGCCGAGCGGGTGATCGCCGACCCGCGCGTGGTCGAGGCCTATCTCGGCGGCCGAGAGCGGAGGCGCGCATGAGCGCGGTGCTCGATCTCCGCGACGTCGTGCTGCGCGCCGAGGACACGCCCGCGCAGAACCGGCGCATTGCGTTCGACGTCGGCGCGGGCGAGATCGTCGCCCTGCTGGGCGCCAACGGCGCGGGCAAGACCAGCCTGGTGCGCGCGGTGATCGGCGAGATCTCGCCCGCGCACGGCACGATCGCGCTCGCCGGCCGCGACCTCGGGGGCTTGGCGCCGCACCGCCGCGCGCATCTGGGCATCGGCTACTGCCCGGCGGGACGGCGCGTGTTTCCCGGCATGAGCGTGCGCGACAACCTGCTGGTCGCGGCCTCGGTGCCGGCCCGCGACCGCAAGCGCCTGCTCGACGACGCGATGGCGCTGTTCCCCGCGCTCAAGCAGTTCGCCGACATGCCGGCCTGGCAGCTTTCCGGCGGGCAGCAGCAGATGCTCGCCATCGCCCGCGCGCTGATGACCGGGCCGCGCCTGCTGCTGCTCGACGAGCCCTCGCTCGGCCTCGCCCCGATGCTGGTCGAGGAACTGCTCGCCAAGCTCAAGGACGTCGCCGCGTCCGGCATGGGCGTGCTCCTGGCCGAGCAGAACATCGGCGCGGCGCTGCGCATCGCCGACCGCGCCGTGGTGCTCGCCGAGGGCGCGATGGTGGCGCAAGGGCCGGCAAAGGACCTCGCCCAGCGCGGCGACCTCGCCGCGCTGGCGATGGGGGTGTCGCTGTAGCCCTGAAGGCTATTTGCGCGGCGGCTTCAGGAACAATGCACCCAGGCCGAGAAGCCGAGCTTCGTCGGAAAGCCGGGATAGTCGTAGAGGCGGTGGAACACCTTGGCCATGCCCTGGCCAGCCTTCTGCATGGCAGTCTCGACGCCCGGGTAGGTCGAATCGTGATCGTCGAGCACGAACAGGCACGGACGCTGGATCTTGCGGCGGAAATAGGCGAGCTCGTCGATCACCGCCTGCTCGCGGTGGTCGCCGTCCAGGTGCACGACGCGGACCTGCTGGCCGACCTCGAGCAGGTCGCACTCGGCGAAGCGCGAGGAACCCATGGCGTAGTGCAGGTAGGTGACGTCGCGTTCCTGCGCGAGCTTGGTCAGGCGCTTCAGCGTCCGGCGCACCGGCTTCCACTGGGCATAGGCCTCGGCCAGCTCGGGATAGGACTGGGCGGCATTGCCGAAGGGGTCGATGCCGATATGGAAGCTCTCGGGCGGGTTCGACAGGATCAGCGGCCCCGAGGTGCCGCCGCGGAACACGCCGGTCTCGACCGAGCCGCCGGGCGGCAGCACCTTGGCGCTGGCGAAGATCGCCTGGCGGAAGGCGCGCAGCTTCTCCGGCACGGCGTCCCAGTCCGACTCGAAGCCCAGCGCCTTCGAGCGTTCGAGCGCCTGCTCGGCCTTGGCCTGGACCTCGGGCGAGTCCATCGCCGCCAGGATCTGGGCGGCCAGCTCGGCCGCCGTCGTGCTGCTCATGCGTCGTCATCCCCCGCGTTGCCGCAGCAAGCTAAGTCGGGGCGCGCGGGGAGGGAAGCACGGAACTACGGCTAGCGCCGGAAATCGCGGCGCACGCCAAATCCAGTTGTCCACAGGCTAAGCCGGTGATAAAGAATGAGGCGTCGGGCGCGAGGGCGGTGACCCACGCGAATGCGATCCGGCCGGACCGCAAACCCGACGCCTCTGGAGCCGGCCAGGCTCCGTGCTTCACGACCGGGTAGGTCTTCCAGCCGGGCGACGCGGGCACCTTGGCAGATCGCAGGCGCCGCCCAACCATGCACCGGCCGCCGCGAGCGGCCGGGCCGACCTCGTCCGGAAAAGTATCGCTGCCGGCCATCACCGCCCGCCGCCGCCGATCCCGCGCCACTTGCGTGTCGCGACCCGCATCGACGACTCTCCGCCGGTCCGCCGCCCCAGGCCCGAAGGCCCGATGCCGCATCCCGGGGAGCGAACCGCCCAGGCCCCTCGCTAAGGGCCGGACGATCCGGACCGAGACGATGGAACCGCCAGGTTCCTCCCCCGTCGCCAGCGGCTGCCCTTCGAAGAAGCCTGCCGCCGGACCGGACAACGACGCTGGGAACGGAGCCCGGCGCGCCCTTGTCCCCGAAGCTGTATCCCGATGGCCCAGCGCGCTGATTGCAGGAACCGCGCTCGCCCGACCCTCTGGACCGCCGCTTCGGCGCTTTCGCGTTGCACGTGGAAGCATGAGGCTTGCTGCGCCGCAGGGTCCACGGCGAAAAGCGGGCGCAACCGGCGAATCCTGTGCGTAACAATCGTGACGCTGCACAAAGCATCAACAGCCTATCCACGCGATCATCCACAGCCGCCGCCGGTAGTGGGGTCGCGGACGACGCGCGCTTGATCTGGGTAGGCCGGCCTTGGCTGCCCGAAGCCCCGGCGGCGGGTCGATAGGCAGCGCCGCGTGGCATAACGTATTACAGATACGAGGCTTTGCCGGGCGGATTTTGCGCCGCAGCGTTGACTTGGCTGGGGCAGGGGTTTAAACGAAAACAAACAGTTGACGCCAAGCGACGGCAGGTGAGGCCGTACGCCTGCGAGGATCTGATGGCCGCTCGAACGCGCCCCTTATCGCCCCATCTGCAAGTCTACCGCCCCCAGATCACGTCGGTTCTGTCGATCCTGCACCGGGGAACCGGCATCGCGGTGATGGTCGGCAGCCTGATGCTGACCTGCTGGCTGGTCTCGGCTGCGGCCGGGCCGACGGCGCACGAAACGCTCCAGGTCTACATGGGTTCCTTCCTGGGCCGCCTCGTCCTGTTCGGCTGGACCTTCTGCCTCTTCTACCACCTCTGCAACGGCGTCCGGCACCTGCTGTGGGACGCGGGCTGGGGCTTCGAGCTGAAGCAGGTCGACCTGACCGGCTGGTCCGTCGTCGCCGCGGCGAGCGTGCTGACGGTCGCCTCCTGGGTCGCGGCCTACGCGGTGTGGAAATGAAGCCGAGCCTGCGCACCCCGCTGGGGCATGTCCGCGGCCTGGGCTCGGCCAAGGACGGCACGCATCACTGGTGGATGCAGCGCGTCACCGCGGTCGCCCTGGTGCCGCTGACGCTGTGGTTCGTCGTCGGCCTGATCTGCCATGTCGGCGCCGAGCAGTCGGCGGTGCAGGCCTGGCTCGGCAACCCGGTCAATGCCGGGCTGATGATCCTGTTCGTCGCCACGGCCTATTTCCACGGCTATCTCGGCACCCAGGTGGTGATCGAGGACTATGTCCACAACGAACTCCTGAAGGTCGCCGGCATCCTGGCGGTGAAGTTCGCGGCGGCCTTCCTCGGCATCGTGTCGATCATCGCCATCCTGAAGCTGGCGACGGGGGCCTAAGCACCATGCCGCTCGATCTGTCCAAGTCGACCGCGCCGGCCGCCGCCGGCCAGGCCTACAAGATCGTCGACCACACCTACGACGTGGTGGTGGTCGGCGCCGGCGGCGCGGGTCTGCGCGCCACCTTCGGCATGGCCGAGAAGGGCCTGCGCACGGCCTGCATCACCAAGGTGTTCCCGACCCGCAGCCACACCGTCGCCGCCCAGGGCGGCATGTCCGCCTCTCTCGGCAACATGGGCGAGGACGACTGGCGCTGGCACATGTACGACACCATCAAGGGGTCGGACTGGCTCGGTGACCAGGACGCGATCGAGTACATGGTGCGCGAGGCCGTGCCGGCGGTGGTCGAGCTCGAGCATTACGGCGTGCCGTTCTCGCGCACGCCCGAGGGCAAGATCTACCAGCGCCCGTTCGGCGGCATGACCACGCGCTACGGCGAGGGCATCGCGCACCGCACCTGCGCCGCGGCCGACCGCACCGGCCACGCGATCCTGCACACGCTCTACCAGCAGTCGCTCAAGCACCACGCCGAGTTCTTCATCGAGTACTTCGCCATCGACCTGATCATGGACGAGGCGGGCGTGTGCCGCGGCGTGATGGCGTGGAACCTCGACGACGGCACGATCCACCGCTTCCGCGCGCGCGAGGTGGTGCTGGCGACCGGCGGCTTCGGCCGCGTCTACTTCTCCTGCACCTCGGCCCATACCTGCACCGGCGACGGCAACGCCATGGCCTTGCGCGCCGGCGTGCCGCTGCAGGACATGGAGTTCGTGCAGTTCCATCCCTCGGGCATCTACGGCTCGGGCTGCCTGATCACCGAGGGCGTGCGCGGCGAGGGCGGGTACCTCACCAACTCGAACGGCGAGCGTTTCATGGAGCGCTACGCGCCGAGCGCCAAGGACCTGGCCTCGCGCGACGTCGTCAGCCGCTCGATGACGGTCGAGATCCGCGAGGGGCGCGGCTGCGGCCCCTTGAAGGACCACATCCACCTGCACATCGAGCATCTCGACCCCAAGGTGATCCACGAGCGCCTGCCCGGCATCGCCGAGACGGCGCGCATCTTCGCCGGCGTCGACGTGACGCGCGAGCCGATCCCGGTGCTGCCGACCTGCCACTACAACATGGGCGGCGTGCCGACGAACTATCACGGCGAGGTCGTGACGCTGAAGAACGGCGATCCGGACGCGACCGTGCCCGGGCTGATGGCGATCGGCGAGGCGGCCTGCGTATCGGTGCACGGCGCCAACCGCCTCGGCTCCAACTCGCTGCTCGACCTGGTCGTGTTCGGCCGCGCCGCGGCGCTGCGCTGCGCCGAGAAGGTGAAGCCGGGCGAAAGCCAGCCGAGCCTGCCGAAGGACGCCGGCGACCTGGCACTGACCCGCCTCGACCATTTCCGCCACGCCAAGGGCGGCACGCCGACCGCGGCGCTGCGCCTCGGCATGCAGAAGGTGATGCAGTCGAACTGCGCCGTGTTCCGCACCGGCGAGGTGCTGAGCGAGGGCAAGGGCAAGCTCGACGAGGTGTGGGCCGGCGTGAAGGACGTGGGCGTGAAGGATCGCGGCCTGGTCTGGAACTCGGACCTGGTCGAGACGCTGGAACTCGACAACCTGCTGATCCAGGCGGTGGTGACGATGCACTCTGCCGCCAACCGGACCGAGAGCCGCGGCGCCCACGCGCGCGAGGACCACCCGGACCGCGACGACGAGAACTGGATGAAGCACACGATCGCCTGGTGCGCTGAGGACGGGAAGCCCAAGATCGACTATCGCCCGGTGCACATGCGCCCGATGTCGAACGACGTGCAACCCTTCCCGCCGAAGAAGCGGGTGTACTAGCCATGGCCGAGTTCACGCTTCCCGCCAATTCCAAGGTCACCGACGGCAAGCAGTTCCCGGCGCCGTCCGGAGCCAAGCGCGTCAAGGCGTTCAAGATCTACCGGTGGGACCCCGAGGGCGACGGCAATCCGCGGCTCGACACCTACCAGGTCGACCTCGATGCCTGCGGCCCGATGGTCCTGGACGCGCTGATCAAGATCAAGAACGAGATCGACTCGACCGTGACGTTCCGCCGCTCCTGCCGCGAGGGCGTGTGCGGGTCGTGCGCGATGAACATCGACGGCACCAACACGCTCGCCTGCACCAAGTACATCAGCGACGTGAAGGGCGACGTGAAGATCTATCCGTTGCCGCACATGCCGGTGATCAAGGACCTGGTG